>JAISDI010000111.1 GCA_031264895.1 Endomicrobium sp.
AAGTCCGCACAACAGTATTACTCCTTCGATATTATTTTTATCTATAACTTTTTTAAGCTGTATACCGCCCGTATTTTCATTAACTTCATTAAGATATTCCGGATTTGTCTGTAAATTTATAAATTGTGACACAATCTGCGCACCGGCGGAATCTCCGCCGAAATATACCGTATTTAAATTTAATTTGTATTCGTCGGCATGTTCTTTAATAAACTTGTATGCTTCTTCAATCTGCTTTAACTGAACCGGATAATGAGAATCAGGCGCGAGCGCATAATTTAAATTAACTGCGGTAAAACCTTCATTTGCCAACAGAACCATATATGGTTCCGTTTTTTCTTTGTCTCCCTCTATATATGAACCGCCATGAACCCAAATAATAACTTTATTATTTTTATTTTCTTCTTTCGGGTAAATTATATCCAGCACGTCGTTAGGATATTGTGAATGATAATCGATATTCTTCACAAATTGCACTTTTTCTTTATACTCATTATAATTTTCGGGATTTTTATAAATGATCATTGTATTGTTCATACAGCCCGCTAGAAAAACAAACATACACATTAAAGATAATTTTCTCATCATCAAGCTCCGGTTTTAAAATCTCAGGCTTTGCTATACCGCAAAACCTTCTCTTGCAGCTTTAATATCTAAAAACTGCATTTTTGCATTGCTTCATTCCTTGATTTTTTTATTTTAGCAGTGTATGTATTATACTTAATTGTAAGATGGAATTATAACTATCTTTTACAATTTAATAAACTTAAAATTATCACAGCTTATATTTCTTCCACAAATCTCTATACATAAAATATGATTTTCTTAACTGTCTTTTAAATTGGCTGTTTTGTCCGTTGCCTAAAGAACATATTCCGAACCATTCTTCGTAGCCGTAACCGTCAAGCCACGAACCGCTTGACTGCTGCAGCACGTCGTGTTTGAACGGATCGCTTTCGCCTTCCGCTTTCCACCATTCATCGCTCCATTCAAATATTACTCCGCCTAATGCGTTTCCGTAACCGTTTTTTATGCCGGCAAAATTTTCTTCTATGTCTTCCCAGTTGCCTTTATGATAATTTGCCTGCCCGTCTTCCGCTTCGGCCATACTCCAATCTTTTGCATATGCAGGACAGCCGTATTCGGTAACCAGCACCGGCTTTGCGCAAAATTCAGACACGTCTTTCCATGTCGAACCAAACCCTGCGGCTCCTCTATAAATATTTGCGCCAAAGACGTCGACGTCAGGACAATTTTTAACGAAAGAATCTATTTGAAGCAAATCTCCGTTGCTTATCGCAACCGGACGCTGCTGCGGATCAAGCGATTTTATAAGTTTTGCGCATTCGTTGACAAATTTATAGTAAGCGTCCGGATTCTTATGCGCATTCGTAGCGCCTATCCAGCCGTAATTATTTTCGTTGCCCAATACCCACATTAAAACATAGGGATCGTCCTTAAACATTTCCACCGTTCTCTTAACGCTTGCAAGCATATTTTTTTGATGCAAAGGATTTGAATAATCCGTGCCTTCTTCCCAGCTTGCTCCCGACTCCGCCGTGTACATTCCTATAAGGTCTCCTACAAGATACATAAAGCCAAACTTTTCATATCCGTCTCTAAGAAACTCTTTATTTAGTACATTTGCCTGATACAGCCTTAAAGTATTTACGCCCATCGCTTTCATCAGAGCAAAATCGCCGACAGGTTTTTCGCTTTTGTCTTGAACGTCGTTTCTGTTTGCGTCGACCCAAGCCTCGTAAGCGCCGTCTATTAAACCGTTTTGATTCTCGTCGTCAAAAGACCAGTCTTTTATATTATTGTAATTATTATCAGGCTTTTTGCCTACTTTGTTTGGGCCGTATGTCATCGCTCTTACAATGTATGGTTTGTCGTTAACTATCAGTTGAAAATGGTTATTATTGTATTGAAGGATTTTTACATTTCCCTGTCCTATAACTTCTTTAATTCCTATTTTTTGCAAGTCAATGTGTTCGATATTGAAATCTTCAGATTTAGCGGCGATAAGCTTACCGGACGTTATAGTGAAAATGTCATTTTTAAAATCCAAATCATATATATTTTTAATCGCTATATTACAATCGGCTAATTTCACCCAAATATCATTATATTTTTTCGTCAAATATTTAATTTTTGATATACATACCGGAGCAATATACCAAGGGGTATTATATTTCGTCCAGCCTTTTGACATAGGAAAAAATACAAGACAGGCATAATAGGCTTTAACCGCACGTTTATAATTTCCGGCATTTTCTAAAGCAAGCGCGGTATAATAAAGCTTTACGCCGGGTTCTTCGGAGGTAACAGCCCATTTATAATAATTTAATTCATAATTTTGAGAAGTAACAAAATTCCAATGGCTGCCCTTTAATTTATTTTCGGAAAGAAATTTTTTATAAGCCGGCGAAGATAAAATACTTTTAGTATTAGGATAAATGCCTTCACCTGAAGCCTCTTTTAAGCCTTCCATATCTTTTACTGCGTATTTATATTTATCAGTCCCTATATTTATAAAATCTCCGTATTTTTCATAATCCACAAAATCCTCGCTGCCCGGAGCATAAATTTCAAACGGTTTTGGCGGACTGTATGTCATTTTATTATTATACTTTTCGGCCTTTGCTAAAATTTTTTGCAAATTATTATCGGCAGCATCCGAATACATTTGAAAAGGACTTATAATTTGAATTACAAACAAAATCAAAAATAACTTTACACGCATAAAAGCCCCTTTAAGTTAGAATTTAGATTCATTATTATCCGACATTTTATAAAGAAAAAACTGTATTTAAAAGTCAAGTGATGAGTTCTGTAACTCTACCCTCTTGGGTGGTACTTTTTGTGCTGTTGTTTGAGTTTTGTGTTGTCGAGATGAGTGTAGATTTGCGTGGTTGAAATTGAAGAGTGGCCTAGCATCTCCTGTACAAAACGTATGTCTGCTCCGCCGGCTAGGAGATGGCTGGCAAAAGAATGCCTTAGAGTGTGTGGCGTGATGTTTTTATTAATTCCGGCTTTTACGGCTATATTTTTGAGCTGCCGCCAAAATTCTACCCTTGAAAGCTTTTTTCCGAGACGCGATATGAAAACGTGTTCGCCGACGTTTGAGACGGGCTTTCTTTTTTGCAGGTAAACGTTTAAAAAATTCCGCGCTTTTGAGCCGAACGGGATCAGCCTTTCTTTTGCGCCTTTGCCCATAACTTTAAGAAAAGCTTCATCGATATTGATATTTGAAAATTTTAGATTTATAAGCTCGGAGACTCTCAAGCCCGTGGCGTATAAAAGCTCGAGCATGGCTCTGTTTCTGATATTCATATCGTCGGAAGCGCTTACGGAATTTAAAAGAAGTTCGACTTCTTCAAAGGAAAGCATTCCGGGCAAATCTTCCGGAATTCTCGGGACGGCAAGATATGCCGTCGGGTTATTTTTTATCAGGTCTTCGATATTTAAAAATTTGTAAAACTGTCTTAACGATTCTATCATTCTGTAAATCGAACGCGGCTTTAATCCTTCCGTCTTGATTTCCCATAGAAAATCTGTGATATCATTATGCTTAAATTCTTCCACTGCAAGCCGTTGCTTTTTGCAGAACTCAAAAAATTTGCCAAGATCAGATTTGTAAGCCAAGACGGTGTTTTTTGATAAACCTTTTTCTACGGTTATATAGCTTATGAAATCCTTCAAACTTTTATCAATATCTATCATAGTTTCCGTTAAGGTAATAATTATGGCGGAGTTCGTTTGCCAAAGACGTGACGCTTCCGTGTCCGGGATAAATTATCGTCGACGGATCCAGCTTTTTTATTTTTTCGAGAGATTTTTTCATTTCTTCAAAATCGCCGCCCGGAAAATCCGTTCTTCCTATCGTTCCGGCAAACAGAGTGTCTCCCGTAATTATGAAACCGTCAAAAAGCAGACAAATTCCGCCTTTGGTATGGCCGGGCGTGTGAATGACTTTAAATTTAGAAAAAGAAACGCTGACTTCCTGATTATCTTCAAGCTGCATTTCCGGAGTTTTCACCGATCGCGCCTCACCGAACATTGCGGAAGCGTTTTTCTGAGGGTCGGCAAGCATATCAGTTTCGTATTTATGCGCGGCTAAAGGTATTTTGTATTTCGCGCGTATCTGCTCGTCAGAAAGGATATGGTCGTAATGCCCGTGCGTGTTTACCAGCAGTTCGGGCTTAAAACCGTTTTTTTCTATTTCGCCGATAACTTTGTCCCCGTCTTCGCCCGGATCGATTATAACGGCTTTCATGGTATCGCTGTCGTAAACTATGTAACAGTTGGATTCAATGCGTCCTGATATTATTTTTTTTACTTTTACCATTTTAAAATTAAATTCAATCCCTGTAAAATTATATTTACGAAAAAACCTGCGGCTATATCGTCGACGGTTATTCCGAGTCCGCCTTTTATTTTTTGGAGCTTTTTTATAAACAGCGGTTTTCTCACGTCGAATATTCTAAATAAAATAAAAGCTAAAACCAAAAATAAAACCGTTTTCGGCAGAAACGCCGCTGAAAGCCATACTCCCGCGACTTCGTCTATCACTATTCTTTGGTCGTCTTTTTTGTCATAAATTCTTTCCGCAAGAGACGAAAAAAATACGGAAACAAAAAATATCAGCGTTACAGCTACGGCCTGAAAAGCAAAATCTTGCGGGATAAAAAAAGCCCAAAGCAAAATTCCGGCCAGACTTCCGAAAGTTCCCGGCGCGTACTTTATGTAACCGGCTCCGCAGACGGACGAAAAAAATAAAATTATTTTACGCATTTTCCTGTAAAAGACCTCTGTGTTTCCACATATAATGCACGCCGGAATAAATTGTCATTGCCGTTGCGGCAAGCGTCGCCCAATAAGGAATCCTGTGCATGACCGACGCAAGAGTACTGTAGGAACCGTTGTCAAAAGTGGCTATAAGCTGCGGCGTAATTCCGTAATATTTCATAAAATATTCGTGAATTATGAGTACCATTAAAACAAGTATTATAACGACGATTTGCGAAGTCGTCTTAAATTTTCCGGCTTTATCGGCAGGTATTATTATATTTTTTGAAGCGGCTATGGAACGCAGCCCCGTTATCATAAATTCCCTTGAAATAATCGCGATTACCATCCACGCGGGAATACACAGTACCTCCACGTCTATAAAACAAATAAAAGCCGCCGAAATTAAAAGTTTGTCGGCAAGCGGATCTAAAAAAATTCCCAGAGGAGTAATAATATTATTTCTTCTGGCTATCTGCCCGTCAAGCATATCCGTAAGAGAAGCTATGCAAAAAACCGCCAATGCAAAAATACTAAACCAAAAAGTGTGAAGTTCCGTAAAAACGATAAATAAAGGCACAAGACAAATTCTCGTGATTGTAAGTTTGTTAGCTAAATTCATTTTCCCTTTCCCCGCCGCGGCGCTTGCAGCGCTGCTTTTATGTTGTATCCGTCGTGATTTTTAATTACGGCCTTATAAAATTTGCCGGTTTCCAAAGCTTTGTCCGAAGATACCAGCGTATTTGCGTCAACTTCCGGAGCCTGAAATACGCTTCTTCCCGAAATCAAATATTTATCGCCTTTTTTTTCGCAGCTTTCCGCAAAAAATTCCGTTTCGGTATTTTTTAAATATTTCATTTTTGATTTAAAAACTTCATACTGCGCGTTTTCTATCTCAATTCTTCTCTTTGCGGCAATTGCGCGGCTCACCTGATTTTTGAGCTTTGAAGACGGCGCATTTTTTTCGTCCGAATATTCAAACACTCCCGCGTACTGAAAATACCCTTTGTTTATAAAACCGATAAGTTCGCGAACGTCGCTTTCGGTTTCTTGCGGAAAACCTGCTATAAGTGAAGTCCTTAAAACTATATCCGGCAGCCTGTTTTTAATTTTTTGGACTATCTTTTCCGTATTTGGCGGCCTTTTCATTAAAGAAAGAACTTTTTTGCTTATATGTTGTATAGGTATATCGATATAATTGCAGATATTTTTATATTCATTAAAAACGTCAAGCAGAGAATCGGTTATGCCGGACGGATAAGCGTACATAAGTCTTATCCATTTTAATTCTTTGATTTTTGCAATCTCGGAAAGAAGTTTATCCAGCGAAAAAACATTATATATGTCCAGCCCGTAAGAAGTGGTATCCTGAGCCGTCAACACAAGTTCGCGAACGCCGGCCTGAGCTAAAGATTTTGCTTCGTCGCGCAAAGATTTCACGCTGCGGCTTACGTACTTTCCCCTAAGACTGGGAATTATACAAAAACTGCATTTATGCCCGCACCCTTCGGCTATTTTTAAATAAGCCGACGGCAGACGCGAAGAAAGAACTCTGTATTTGGAATCGTTAAGCCCGCCGGCTTCAAGAGAACCGCACTGTTGTTTATTTGAAATTAAGACGGGAAGCTTATCTAAAGCTCCCGTCCCTATATAGCCGTCTATCAAAGGAAATTTTTTTACCGTTTCTTCTTTTAACAGCTGGGGCAGACAGCCCGAAACAAAAACTTTGACGTCGCGCTTATTTTTTAAAAGAAGAACATTTTTTATGCAGTTTTCCGATTCCTCTCTTGCGTCGCGAATGAAAGAACAAGTGTGTATTATGACTATGTCCGCTTCACGGACGTCTGCGCTTAAAACAAAACCTTTATTTTTCAAAATACCCAAAAGGTATTCGGCTTCTACGGTATTTTTAGAGCATCCCAAAGCGACCACTGCGACTTTTTGCATTTCTTAACGCTGCCTCGTCAGAACAAGCGTATTCACGTCTTGAACGGCGCCTTTATCAACGTCTATTTCGTCTCCGTTAAAATAAACGTCAACGCCCGGAGTATATCCTATTTTTACGACAAATTCATTATTTGCTTTCCACTCTTTTTTAGCGCCTTTCAGCAATGTTCCCTGAAAAACTTCTTTTCCGTCTTCTTCAACTTTTATCCAGACATTTTCTACCGCGTCAATTACAAGTTCCTGCTTTACGCTATGATTTTTCGCGGCTGCCCCGACTGCCGCTGCGGGTTTTGCGGCGGGATTTTGTTTTTGAGGAAAAGGTTTTAAATCTTTGTTTTTATTTTCCTCTTCGGATGCCAATACTGCCTCTTCCTGCTGAAGCGGTTCAATGCGTTCATGCTGATCCTGCAATTCGCGCATTTTTTGAAGCTGCGCTTTTTTTTGTTCAAGAGCGGAAATTTTATCCGTATCGTCCGTCAGAATAGAAATATTTTTATTGAGATATAAAAAAGAAGCAAATAAAACGCCGGCTATCAACACAGTCACAAAAAGCTTTTTTATGTCGCCGCTCTTTTCTTTGGCCGCCTTTGGCGATTTGCAGATTTTTTTGCCGTTTTTATAGACTTCGCCGGTTTCTTCTTCGTTTTTTGCGCATTTTCTCTTTTCGTACAAAGAAAGCAGATCCGCGCCGTTAAGTCCTAAAAACTTTGCATAAGATTTTACGAAACTTTTATAATAGATTTCGACGGTAAACGCAGTTTCGTCGCCGGTTTCGATAGCTAAAATGTATTTTTCCTGAATTTTTGTGGCTTTGTGAGCTTTCTCCAAGTCCAGCCCAAGTTCATCGCGTTTGTCTCTTAAAATTTTCCCGAGTTCTTTCATCAATAATGTACCAATCCTAATTAAATTCTATAACCTCGACCCCTTCAGGAGCCGTAAACTTAAAAATTTCTTTCTTAAAATTCGGATTTACCTTATAATCCGAAATATCGACCCTTACGACAAGGCCTGCCGCCGTTACTATGGCTTTTGACGCAAGCATGCTTGTTTTGTCCACGTGAAGCTGCATATTCCATTCGTTCTTTTTTATCGGAGTAATTTCAAGAATATAATTTTTATCGTCTTCGCCGACGTATTTTACATTATTTTCCTTTTTAACGGCTTTCCAGTTTCCGCTGAAATTTACCATCGACGCGGAAGTAAAATCTCCGTTGACGGCGTCTTTCCAGTTGTCTGTGACGGCCTGCGAATTTTCAGGGGTATAAATCGTAATTTTTCTGCCGTTGATATACACTCTTTGTTCCTGCGGAGTTTTCTGGACTATAAAAATGTTGTCGGGTTTTTTGTACTTTAAGTTTCCCGTAATATTTTGTTTTTCTTTTGTCGATGAATAAAATATTCCCTGCGAATACGATATTTCAGCGGTATTTACTTTTTTATCCACAGCTTCCATCTTGGAAATAATTTCATTGAGCTTGGCTTCATTATCCTTTTCCTGTTCCTGCGAAAATGCGGCCGCACAAAAAACCAATAATGCCGCAAATACTAAAATGCCAGTTTTTTTAATCATCTTTCCGCCTCCTTTTGCCTGCTTTCAAAAATTCATGTCCAAATACTCATTTATTTTATCATAATTTATCTTCCATTTGTTAGTGCCTTCGGGCTTTTCTATGAAACCTTTCATTTCAAGAACGCTTAGTATATTTGTCGCCCTTGCCGAACCGCCGAAATTAGCTTTAAGCAGATCCTGTGAAATTCTTTTGCGCTCATTTATAAGAATAAGCGCCGGAATTAAATCTTTCATGGTTTTTTCTTCAACCGGATTTAACGTTTCTGCGGAAACTTCAATTGCAATCGGTTCGTAAATTCTCGGGAAATTCTGATCGTTTATAAAATCTATTATTTTTTCGGCTTCTTTTAAAGATACAAAAGCTCCCTGCAAACGCACGGCTCTCGCTTCTCCGGGAGGAAGAAACAACATATCGCCTTTGCCTATTAAATCTTCCGCTCCTAAAGCGTCCAAAATAACGCGCGAATCTATTTTTGAAGTGGTTTGAAACGATAATCTTGCCGGAAAATTCGCTTTAATGACGCCCGTGATAACGTTGACAGAAGGTCTTTGCGTGGCAAGAATTAAATGTATGCCGACGGCTCTTGCCATCTGCGCAAGCCTTTGTATCGAATCTTCGATTTCTTTTTGCGCCACAAGCATTAAGTCCGCAAGTTCGTCTATAATTACGACAATGTAAAATTCTTTTTCTCTTCCGCTTTCCGCCATTTTATTGTTGTAATCTTCTATATTTCTTGCCATTTCTTTTGCAAATTTCACATACCTTTCGTCCATAACGTTAACAAGTTTTTTAAGCGCGGCGGCAGCTTCTCTGGGGTTGGTTATAATGTCGGCGTCAGCCGCAGACGAACACGGATTGTAAAGATGCGGAATATCTTTATAAACCGGCATTTCAACGCGCTTAGGGTCTATGAGCATAAATTTCACTTCGTCCGGACGAGCTTTATATAAAATCGAAAGAATTATAGTGTGTATACCTACGCTTTTACCGGAACCTGTGGCGCCGGCTATCAGCAAATGAGGCATTGAAGCAAGATTTGCGACATATCCTTCGCCGTCGGTAGTTTTACCGAGCGCAAGCGACAATAAAGATTTTGAACTTTCAAAAGCGCGGCTTTCAAGAATACCGCGAAGCCCGACAATAACGCTTTCCGGATTTGGTACTTCTATACCGACTGCCGCCTTTTCTGGAATGGGAACAACTCTTATTGATGAGGTTCTCATGGTAAGCGAGATATTGTCAATAATATTTGAAACGGCCTGTATTTTTACTCCCGGAGCCAAAACCAAATCATAACGAGTAACTACAGGGCCGGGAATAATATCTTTTACTTCTGCGCTTATATCAAAATCCGCTAAAGTTTTTCTAAGAAGTTCTGCTCTTTCAAGCAGCTGCTCTTTTTTCGTTTCAAAACTTGTCGCAGGGTCGCTTTTTAGTATATTTGTCTGCGGAAGACGGTAATCAAAGTTTTTGCTGTCGACTTTTTCCGGTTTTTGTTTTTCTTTTTCGGCTTTTTCTTTACTTAGTTTTTCTTCCTTTTCTTTTTTGTTTACGATATTGGGTTTTGGCGGCTCAAATTTTGAGGCCGGTTCAGGCTGAAAAACCGGCGGTTCGGGCTTTTTCTCCAAAACATTGGGTTTTGGTCTTTCTTTTCCTTTATTATCGGAATTTTCCGTAAAATCTCTGAAAAAATTATATACGGCGGCGCTTAAAGAAATCCTAAAAAGTTTTGCGGCTGAATACACAAAAGTTATGGCGGCAACGCAAAAACCGAGCGTTACGCCCAAAAGCTGCTCAATAAAAGGAAACAGTTTCTCGCCGAACCACCCGCCTGAAGCGTCTATCTCAAACAAAACGCCTGAAAATGAAAATAGTACCGCGCCTGAAACCATGCACGCTGCCGACCAGATAAAATCCATCCTTTCTCTAAGTTCTATGGATTTGCTTGCATGCACGATAAAAAACCAAAGTAATATAAAAGGGAGAATATATGTAGCTGTGCCGAACATTTGAAACATTACTTCTGAAAATGCTTTGCCGACAATTCCTGAACTGTCCGGAACTATTATGGCATACGCGCATATAAATGCCGCCAAAACAAAAAACAGGGCTGCAACTTCCCTGTTTCTGTTCGAATTATTTATTTTTTGTTTTTTATTTTTTGCTTTTTTCTTTCCGGCCACTTTTGCTGTCCTCCGGTCTTTAATAAACCAAAACTGAACGGAGATTTTGCTTAGGCAGTCATGCGCTGTCCGTTACTTGAGAGAAATCTTGTAACTGTAGTCATGCTGTGTTATGCTTACTTTGTTTTCCCGCGAAAGCCACCCTAAAGCGAGATAGAGCATAGTGTTTGAGATACCCAAATTCGCCTTAATTTTTATAGGGGAGGATTCCCCGTTTTCACTTAAATATTTCCAGATTTCTCCGGCTGCCAATCCTATCCTGTCAATCATTTCTGTCATTGATTTAAACCTCTAGTTTAAACTTTTTTGACTTCAAATAAATCCTGTCCGGAACTTACCTGTTTGCCATTTTCCGACAGAATTTTTATGATTTTTACTTTAAACGTAGCTTTTATTTCGTTCATCACTTTCATGGCTTCGACAATACACAAAGTTTTTCCGGTTTCAACGATATCGCCTTCTTTCACGAATGCCGCAGAAGCAGGCGAGGGAGATTTATAAAATACTCCGGTTATCGGGGATTTTATCGTTTCTCCCAAGATTACGGGCTGTTCCTGTTTGGACTTCTGTTTTTCTGCAGAGATCCCGTCGGCGTCAGCAGAAGCTTTTACGACGACCTGCGCGGCTTGCCGCTTTGCTTCATTAGGATTTTTTCTTTTAATGCGAAGTTTGTAATCTTTAGAATTTACTTCCAATTCCTCGATTTTTTCGTCTTTCATTATCTCGTAAAGCGATTTTACTTTATCCTTAATGTCATTAGCCATAGTTTACCCTTTCAGATAATTTATTGTTTTGCGGCTTTCATGCTGAGATTTACTCTGCCCTGCTTGTCGATTTCAATGACTTTTACCGTAACCGCGTCGCCTTCTTTGACAACGTCTTCAACTTTTTTAGTGTGTCCTTCGGCAAGCTGCGAAATGTGTATCAGACCTTCTTTTCCGGGAAGAACTTCGGCAAACGCGCCGAATGCCATAATTTTTACTATTCTTCCTTTGTATATTTTGCCTACTTCAACTTCGGCAGTCAAAGATTCGACATACTCTTTCGCGCGTTGAACTCCATCGGCGTCGGTTCCGGAAATAAATACTTTTCCGGTTTCTTCTATGTCTATTTTTGCATTTGTTTCTTCCTGAATTCTTCTGATATTTTTTCCTCCGGGGCCTATAAGTTCGCCGATTTTATTTTGCGGAATCATAAGGCTTACCATCTGCGGAGCAAAATCCGATATTGAAGTTTTAGGAGCAGAAATAGCCGAATCCATCTTATCTAAAATAAACATTCTCCCGCGTTTTGCCTGTTCTAATGCCTGCGCAAGAATTTCTGTTGTAAGGCCTGCAACTTTTATATCCATCTGCAAAGCGGTAATGCCTTTTCTGGTGCCTGCCACTTTAAAATCCATATCGCCGAGATGATCTTCCATTCCCATAATATCGGTAAGAACAACATAATTATCGCCTTCTTTCATAAGTCCCATAGCCACGCCCGCACAGCTTGACTTGACCGGAACGCCGGCATTAAACAAAGCAAGCGAACCGCCGCATACGGAAGCCATCGAAGACGACCCGTTAGATTCCAAAATATCCGAAACTATTCTTATCGTATAACCAAAATCTTCTTCGCTAGGAAGAATAGGCCTTAAAGCTCTTTTTGCCAAAGCGCCGTGACCTATTTCTCTTCTGCTGGTAGATCTTTCGCTTTTAGGTTCTCCGGTAGCAAAACCGGGAAAATTATAGTGAAGCATGAAACGCTCTTTATATTCGCCCGCAAGTTCGTCCATTATCTGCATATCTCCGGGCGTGCCAAGCGTGACGCTAGCCAATGCCTGAGTTTGCCCTCTGGTAAATAAACTTGAACCGTGAACTCTCGCAAGCACGTCGACTTCACAGGCAATCGGCCTTATATCTTCCAAGCCGCGTCCGTCGCTGCGCACTCTTTTGTTTAAAACGAGTTCTCTTGCTTTTTTATAAAATATATCTTCAAGAATCATACTTATAGAAGAAGCTTCTTCAGGATATTTTTCGATCATTCTTGCCGTAATATCTTTTTTAAACGATGCCCAGAAAGCGTCTCTTTCGCCTTTTTCTTTAATTGTTACGCCTTCTTCGGCTTTTGCAACCGCTTCAGACTCGATATCGGCTTTTAAAGATTCATTATAAACAGGCTCGGCAACTTCAATTTTAGCTTTTGCCGGCAAAGTTTTTTGAAGAGCGCATATTCCTTTTATGGTTTCTCTCGCAAGATTCAATGCTTCAAGCATTTCCGACTCGGAAAGTTCCAGAGCGCCGGCTTCAACCATAGTCAAAGCTTCTTCTGTGCCGCTTACGACTAAATCTAAATCGCTTTCTTTTAGCTCTGACTTTAAAGGATTTACTATAAGCTGTCCGTTTATTCTGCCTATTCTGACAGACGCAATAGGCGTCGTAAAAGGAAGGTCTGAAATGGTTAGAGCTACCGAAGTTCCCAAAATGGCCGCTATATCGGCGTCATTTTCGCCGTCATGCGAAAGCACGATTGCCGAAATCTGCGTATCGTTTCTCCAATATTCGGGGAAAAGAGGCCTTATGCTTCTGTCTATAAGTCTGCTTACAAGTATTTCGCTGTCTCTGGGTTTTGCTTCTCTCTTAAAAAAACCGCCGGGAATTTTCCCTGCGGCAAACGCTCTTTCTCTGTAATCTACTGTCAACGGCATAAAATCTATTCCGGGCTTAGGGTCTTTTGAACCGACTGCGCTGACTAAAACCGCCGTATCCCCTATTCTTACAAGACACGAACCGTTCGCCTGCTTTGCCATTTTACCGGACTCGATAATAATTTTTTTTCCTGCAACATCAACTTCTTTTTTAAAATATTCCACTTTTACGCTCCATTGCCCGGCTCCATTTTGCACAAAAGATCCAAGAAAACGCCCGATTTAAGCGTTTTCTTGTATCCTTTGAGCTGGCCGGGTCTATTTTTTTATTTTTTTGTAAAGAATTTACTTTCTAAGATCAAGCTTTTTTATTAAGGTAGTATAGCTGTCTTTATCGTGTTTCTTAATATAATCTAAAAGTCTTCTTCTCTGTCCTATCATCTTTAAAAATCCTACTCTTGACGCAAAATCTTTTGGGTATTTTTGAAAATGATCCGAAAGATACTTGATCCTTGATGTGAGAAGAGCAACCTGAACTTCGGGCGAACCCGTGTCCGTTGCATGAGTTTTAAACTGTTCAACAACCTCTTTTTTTAAGAATGCCATCTTTGCCGCTCCTTGCTTTTTATAACAAAATTTTATACTGCAATATTTGTTGATTTTATCATAATTTCATTAAAATGTAAAACTTTATTTTGAGGCCTGTAATTTCCACAATTAGGTATTTCTAAAAACCGTCTTCTTTCCTTTGTCATCATCCCCAAGTGTCTTTGTTGGGGATCCACTTTTGTCGTAAAACAAAAACTTCTTTAATAAAAATGGATGCCCCCCGTGTTAAGACCTCACGGGGCAGGCTTCAAAAGAATTACAGCATTTCCGAAAATTTCGGGCATGACGACAAAAATGATTCCACTCGTTTATCATTCCCGAAAGTTTTTATCGGAAACCACTTTGCCGTTGTCATAATTTCCCATGTAGAAAATCGGAAATTCCACTTTTTCTAAACAGTCTTTGACTGTCGGGGTGGCAACGCAAAGCGCTGACGGTGAATTTGCAGTTGTCATCGTCTTCAACCAACTGAATCCGTATTTAATCGAGATGAGTGTTAATACCAGTCCAAATAGAACGGCAACGACAAATCCCCCGTCCGCAAAAGGCGCGGACACCCACTTTAAAAAAGTGGGAATTAACAACAACGACAAAGCAGGGAAGATTTCTAATATTGAAATAAGTTTCCTGCGGTTTTTTGCCCTATTTGAAATTTTTATGCTGCTGCGGATATTGCT
>JAISDI010000122.1 GCA_031264895.1 Endomicrobium sp.
AATATGTCGGGATTAATTTTTCCCGTCATCTCTGTGTCGCCTCTTGAAAGCACGTTTCCGTTTCTGTCGGTTAAATCGCTCCGAATACTTATATTGAAAGCAAAATCTCCGTATTCTAATGAAATACCCGTCGTCGTGGAACTTGCATAATAATTGCCATCTTTGTCGTATAAAGTATATGTGCCGCTCATAAAACCAAATCCCGCCGGAGTTGCCGCCTTCTTGTTTTCTGCGTCACCTCCGTATGCAATATTTACATTAAACCCGTCTGACGTTGAACGCGCCTTTATCGTTCCGTCTTCCCACCGCCATTCCGTTTCGCTGTGCGTAAAACCTATGCTTGCTCCGTTTCCGTCTGCATCATAGCGCCCTATATTAAATCCGAACGACGTTGTTTTACTGTTTGGGTCAAATTCCCATCTGCCGGTTTCACTGTTATATGTCCCAGCCAAGCCCGTCTTATAATTGAAACCTATACTCATTCCCCCGCTTCCGCTTTTTGGGCCTATATTTATCCCAAATCCCCATTCTTGCCTTACCGCGCTATACGAAACTTCTAACCTTATCCTTACGTCTCCATAGCCAAAACTAACGCCGTTTTTTATTTCCTCATATCTGAAATTATATTCCGTCGATATTTGAACGGCTCCGCCGGCAAATGTTACCGCAGTATTTACGCTCCAGCCGTCCCTGAATAAACCGTCCGGATCTCTTTCCCAATAACTTACTCCCGCCGTTACTCCTACCACTCCGTAAAAACTTATACCGCCCTGCAATTTATATCTGTCTCCGTAATAATCATCGTGCGAATACATTACCGAAGCTCCGAAAAGCCTGTCATTTCCTATTATAAGTCCTCCTTCAAACGTGCTGCCGGTTTTTGTGTTGCTTCCCCATGCAACTCCTATAAACTGATCTCCCGCTCCTATATGCGGACCTATCCTTATTCCTAGTCCCCCGTCTTTCCAGCCGACAGAAACAAGACCCGGTATTACCGGCAGCCACAAATTATCAAAAAATCCGCCTATAAATTTGCCAGCCCACGTTTCTCCGAAATCCTTATACCAATCTTCTACGGGTCTAAATACCTCAGCCTTAACCCACTCGCCTGCGTCGCTAAGCGCATCGCCTACCGAACTTACTCCGTCGCGAATTGCATCGCCTATCGCGTTTACTCCATCGCTGATTGCATCACCTATCGCGCTTATTCCGTTGCTAAACGCATTACCAACATCGCTCCAGAAATCACTGCCTCTTATGTCTGACATTTCCTGCGCCGTCAATATATTTTGCACAGCGCTTTCTTTTTCTATTATTTGCCCATTAGTCAATACTCTTATCTGTCCGCCTATGTCTGCGCCGTTGTAACCCTTCAGTGATTCGCCCGTTATTGTATAAGCTTCGCCGCCGTTTACCAATTTCTTAAATTCTTCGGCGCTATACGTTTGCGGACTGCCGTTGTTTCTGTTTATGTCTATAACATTTAACGTATTGTCTCGGTTCTTACTTACCGTAATAAAATGATTTTGTTCAACCCACAATATTGCGCTTTCTCCGGATTGAAGCCCTTCTATAAAATCTTCGGCGCTTATTCCATAACCTGCGCTTGTTTGACCGTACAAGCGCAATACTTCATTCATTGCGTTCATACTTGTCATTATTTGTCCGTCTTTTATGCCGCTTTCTTTACTGAAATTTCCGTTGCCGATTTCTATGCTCAGCGCTTGCAATGCAAGCAATCCTTTGCTTACCGTATTTCCTATTTGATTAAACAGCGCGTCTGCCGCGCAGTTTAATATGCTTCCTCCCTGATATAAAAATTCTTTCAAATCCGACATGGACAGATTAAACGTCGTCCCCGGTTCAAGTCCCTTTTGCTCATCAATTTTCTTTGCGGTTTCTTCAGCTTGGCTAAGCAAACCTATTACTTCTTTTTTGCTTAATCCCGTTTGCTGCACAAGATTGCTTACTATTTCTTCATCGTATTTGTACGATTGCAGTTCTGCTTCTTCTTCTCCTTTCTGCGCTTTCTCTATAAATGCAATTGTTATTTCCTTAACTATACTGCTCTTTACTTTTGAAGCAGCCGCTTTTACCGCCGTAATAGATTCGGCGCTTTCTATAGCTTCTCTGTCTTTACGGCTTAACATTTTCACAGCGGTAAGTTTTGAAAACCAGCCGCTTCTGCTGCGGTTCGATACTTTTAGCAGCATACCTTTTGTTTTAGCTAACAGTTCCGCTTCCGACAGGGCGTTTACGGATTTCGCATGCGTATTTATTCCCGATGTCTGACTGTCCGTTCTTATTATTGCGCCGGATTTATTGCCTTCTTCATTCGCTTTTTCCATAGCGGCTTCATTGGCGGCTGAAACCAATACTTCCTCTGTCTTTTCTTCATCACCGCCATATTCGCCTTCATTGTTTCTTTTTTCTTTGTTTACGGCTTTTACCGGCACAGCATATGTGTAACGCGCCATACTTCTTATGATATCCGATATAGAAATTATCTCGGTTATCGCTTTTTTGACGGCCTTTTCCATAACGGCCGGCACAGCTTCAAATATATTTTCTGTATCTTCTATTTCTGCGGTTTCCCCTTCATTCTCTTTTTCTTGGCGTTCTAAAAGCATATCCGTTTTTATATACGCATTTTCCCCAAGCTCAATCCCTTTGTTCTTGCTTTCAATCTCCTTTGCGTCTATCAGCTCGGAATACGCAGCGCTTATGTCTTTAATGTCAGCTTCAATTGAATTGCTAATTCCTTTATTGTCATATATGGCATTCTCTATAGCTTTGTCAGCCGGAGGCATTATCAGCCTTGCAGACATGCCGCTTTCTGTTTCTCTTTGCGTTTGCGCGAATATCTTTATTCCCGTATTTTTCGCACTGCCGACACTCTCCACAGTTCCGCTACGCATATTGCCAAGCATTTGACCATCATCTCTTTTTCCTACTGCTTCATTTCCTGTTTTTACCGGCGTTTCTTCGGATTTTTCTTCTGAAGACAATATTACATTTGAGCCTTCGTCTTTTTTGTTCTTCTCTTCGCCGGATTTCAGTGCGCTTGTGCCAGGGTCTTTTTCTTCGCTTTCTACATGTGTCTCTTTGGCTTTTTCTTCCGACGGCAATATTACAACATCCGCACTTTTGTCTTTTTCGTTCTTCTCTTCGCCGGATTTCGCTGCACTTCCGCGTGATTCTTTTTCTTCGCTTTTTATCCGCGTTTCTTCGGATTTTTCCTCCGACGGCAATATTACATCCGCGCTTTCATCTTTTTCGTTTTCCTCTTCGCCTATTTTCCCTGAGATTTCATGCGCTTCTTTATCTTCGGTATCATCTCTTTTTTCGCGTGAACTTCCTTTTACGCCTTTATCCGTCTTTTCTTTTTTAGTTCCGCCTTTCTTTATTATTTCCGTAACTGTCTTATTAACTTTGAACCCGTCCGGAGTCAGCTGATATGCCACTTCCTTTTCTTCATTCCATATACCCCAACGATCACCATTTTTGAAAATTACATTGTCTTTATCTTTCTTAAACCCGTATAACCCAAAAGAATCTTTTACGGAAATCATTCCTACGCTTACATTGTCTTGTAATTGTTTATTTAAATTCTTATCTTCACGCCCGCCATTCTGGCGCGCAAAAACAAAACTCGGCAGCGCTATATTCATTATAAAACTCATCAGCACTGCCATAGATACTATTTTCACTAATCTCTTTCTTATCATAAAGCCTCTATTTATATACTCCAAATCTAACGCATTATTTGCTTTTAGCGCGTGACATGTCAATGCGCCAAGGGAAAATATAATTCAAAGTCGTCATTAGTTGTTGCTTTTTGCCAAATTTTTAAGCTACTATTTTTTATATTTCTATGAGTGAATTTTACAAAAGATACAAAAAGCAGTCAAGTCAGGTTTGTTTTTGTATTGGTTTAACGACAATTTTACGATTTGAAGCAGGTAAAAAGGCTGCTTTTGAAGTTTTATGGCGTCTGTATTTGTCTTTACAGGCCTTTGCAGGCGAATACTTGCGCACGGCAACGGCAAAACAGAGACAACGACGATTACCCCGTGCCTTTGCAGGCGGCATTTTAAAACGTCGACGGTAACATCCGTTACGGGCTTATGCCCATAGTGTCCAAGCTTTTTATGACTTTAACAGTATAATTAGTTATAATAACAGCAGATAAAATATCTTATAGTTTATGAGGGCAATAATGAAAAAATCAATTTCTGCTAAAAAGAATTATATAATTGAAATTAAACAGATCCTGGCAGATGCACGCAATAAGGCTTACTCTACTGTAAATTCTGCTATGGTAGAAGCATATTGGTTGACAGGGAAAAGAATAGTTGAAGAAGAACAAAAAGGTCAAAAACGCGCAGAGTATGGTGAAAAGATATTACAGACTCTTTCTGTTGCATTAACCAAAGAATTTGGAACTGGGTTTAGCGAACAAAACATTAGAAATTTCAGACAATTTTATTTAACTTTTTCTGAATTCACCCAATTCGCTACACACTGTGTAGCGAATTTAAGCTGGTCGCACTTAAGATTGATTATGCGCGTATCTAATCCCGATGCACGTAACTATTATATGAAAGAAGCTTCCGAACAACACTGGTCTGTGCGGACATTGGACAGAAACATATCAACTCTCTACTACAATAGATTATTATCTTCGCAAAAGAAAGAACCTGTAATCAAAGAAATGAAAAATAAAACGAAAGGATTACAAGATGACAAATTGGATTTTATAAAAAATCCTTCAACTCTTGAATTTTTAGGACTTCCGTCAAATTCAGGGTATACTGAGGCGCAATTAGAGCAAGCTATTATAGACAATTTACAAAAATTTTTGCTTGAACTCGGCAAGGGGTTTGCCTTTATAGCAAGACAACAACATATAAAAACCGAACATTCGGATTTTTATATAGACCTTGTTTTTTATAACTATATTTTAAAATGTTTTGTGATTATAGAATTAAAGACCGGCAAAATAACGCATCAAGATATTGGGCAGCTTGATATGTATGTGCGTATGTATGATGATTTATACAGAAGAAGAGGAGACGGTTCGACTATAGGTCTTTTATTGTGTTCAGAAACTGACAAAATAATAGCACGGTATTCCGTTTTAAATAAAAACAAACAACTATTTACGTCAAAATATATGACATACCTGCCTACAGAAAAAGAATTAGTAGAAGAGATTGAAAGACAGAAAAGAATTTTTAGATTACAGTTTGAAAAATAAAAAACATGAAAAATTTAAAGCAGTAAATTTTAGATAAACTTAATGCTTTAGAAAAAAAACAGAATTACTCCAACAGCTAAAATTTGTAGAAAACAACTCCCCAAAACAACCAAACAATACATAAGCGGATTTCTCTAAAAATCCTAAAACAATTAAACCCAGATATTCCATTAGAGCTAAAATTTTCTAATGGAAACCATTAGAAATAACTAGGGCGCGTTCACACAAATTACGCGCATGCGTTTGGTCAAAACAAGCCCAAATGCTAGGCGCGACGACGAAGCAATAGCGGAACCTATTGATAGGAGCCGCAACAACGCAGTTGGGTTTGTTTTGGACAAACCCCAAAGGGGCTGCGGCAGCGTTTTGGTAAATTTTGCTTTTTTTGCTTCGCAGATACATCTATGTATCTTTGGCGCAAAAAAAGCAAAATTTCCTCAAAAATCCTAGCAGTACATGTGCGTAATTTGTGTGAACACGCCCTAAGAATAATAGATTGAAAACACAATGAGTTATGCAAAATAAAAAAGGTCAAAAAAAGCATAGGAATGAAAGGTAACAAATAGGTATTTCTAAAATACTGTTCGTCATGCCCGAAATTTTCGGAAATGCTGTAATTCTTTTGAAGCCTGCCCCGT
>JAISDI010000132.1 GCA_031264895.1 Endomicrobium sp.
CACGGGCCGCTCGGCGAAGACGGAACCATACAGGGAATGCTTGAAGTTATGGGCATATCCTATGCGGGCAGCGGCGTATTTGCAAGCGCAGCTTCCATAGACAAAAACGCGTCAAAAATTCTTTTCAAATGCGCGGGAATTTTAACTCCGGAATGGTTTGTTTTAAGAAAATTTGAAACGTTTGACGCTGTAAAAAAATATCCCGTTGTAGTAAAACCCGTAAATCAAGGTTCGGCGATAGGAATATCGATAGTGAAAAAAGCGCCGGAATTTGCGTCTGCCGTAAAAAACGCTTTCAAATATGACGATGAAATTATTGTCGAACAATTTATTAAAGGCAAAGAAATTACCGTAGGCGTTCTGGACGGAAAAGCTTTACCGGCGGTCGAAATAGTGCCTAAAGGGAAATTTTACGATTATAAATCAAAATACGACAAAGGCGGCTCAAAACATATTATTCCGGCTCGTATCGGCGCGAAAGCGTACGATCAGGCGGCGCGCAATGCCGAAAAAGTTTATAAAGTTTTTAAATGCAGGTCACTATGCAGAGTTGACATGATAGTTGACAACGATGACAAAGTATGGGTTTTGGAAAATAATACTATACCCGGCATGACGGAAACTTCGCTTCTTCCGGACGAAGCAAAAGCGGCGGGAATGAATTTTGAAGAGCTTATTCTTAAAATTTTAGAGTGTTCATTGTAAAATGTCCGCAAAAAGAAGAAAGTATTCTTATCGGCGCAGGGTCGTTATAAAGACCGGATATGCGCGTTCTTCAAAAAAAGGAAGAAAGTTAGGCAAACTTTTTGTTTACCTATGTCTTTTGGTTTTGCTGTGTTTTCTTATTTATGCCGGCGGAAAAAAACTTATAGGGTACGCATACGCCTCCGAAAGCATGACAATTAAAGAAATAGACGTTATAGGCTGTAAAAACGTCACAAAGGCCGAGATCAAAGAGCTTCTTCCTTTTAAAATCGGCGACAATATCTTGGAAGTAAATTTGTCCGAAACCGAAGACAAGATAATGGAAGTAAAACCGGAACTTAAAGACATTTCTATCAATAGAAGATGGCAGAAAGTGCGCGTTAAACTCTATGAAAGGTCTCCGGAAGCTTTTGTCGTTTCCGGCAAGGACGTACTCGGGATCGACTTTGAAGACAAACCTTTTCCGCTGCGCGGCTTTATGAGCGGCATGAAAATACCGACGATAAAATACAAAAACGAAGCGGAAAGAAGCGCTATTTTAAAATTTATAAAAATATTTAAACCCGTATGCGATGATTTTCTTGACAATATAGCGCAAATAAAGTATTCAAATTCCGGAGACATAGTTTTTACGACTTATGACGGAACGGTTATTTACTGGGGCGAAGAACGCCCCGAACATATGGCGCATAAATTCGACAAACTGCTCAAAATTTATGCCGATGCCGCGACAAAATACAAAGAAATAGAACTTATAGATATAGGCTTTTACGAATCGGGAAAAGCAGTCGTAAGACCCGGAGTTGAAAAAACTTCCGAAACGGTGAAAACATAATTTAAAGGAAAGAGACAATGGCAAAACAAGAGCTTGTTGCAGGGCTTGATATCGGAAGCAATCAGGTGTGCTGCGTTGCGGGCGCAATAGATGAAGACGCCAGACTTGTAAAAATTTTAGGTTGCGCGTGCGTTCCATGCAGCGACGGTATAAAGGCCGGAGCCGTAATAAATATTCAGGAAGCGGCCATGTCTATGGCAAGGGCTTTTGAGGAAACCGAGAAGGCTGCGGGCAGCCATATCGGCAATGTTATTGTTGCGGTAAGGGGCAGCTTTGTGGAAGCGAAAAATTCTAAAGGCGTTGCCAATATCAACCATTCAAATAGGGAAATTACCGAAGATACAGTTGCGAACGCTTTAGACAGCGCCAGAAAAATGATAAAAATCGACAATGAACACGAAATTCTGCAAATCGTGCCGAGAGAATTTATTTTAAACCAGCAGCGCGGGATACAAAACCCCATAGGAATGGAAGGGACGTTTATTGAAGTGGACGTGCATGCTCTTGTCGCCGTAAGCAGCAATATCGGCAATATTATAAAAGCCATGAACTCCGTGGATATAAACTGCGATGATAAAATTTACGGATACCTTGCCGCCGGCGACATACTCGTGACTAAAGAAGAAAAAGAGCTTGGCTGTCTTGTTGTGGATTTTGGCGGGCTTACAACGGGGCTTGTACATTATGCCGACGGAATAATCAGATACACAAATGAAGTGCAGGTCGGTTCGGACTATATCACGCGCGACATAATGCATAAACTCAGAGCTTCTTTTGCCGTTTCTAAAGAAGTAAAAGAAATGCACGGCGCGGCTTTTGCGCATCCGGAACTAAAAAATTCCGAGTTTGAATACAGAGCTGCGGACGGCAGAAGCATAAAAAAATACGAAAGAAGCCATCTTGTAGAAATAATACAGCCCAGAATAGAACAAGTTTTGTTTGTAATTGAAGATATGATGAAAAAAAGCTCGTACGGTTCGCAGTTTTTGTCCGGCGGGATAATCCTTACAGGCGGCGGAAGCCGGCTTGAAGGCATTACGGAAGCGTTTGAAAAATATTTCAGTTGTTCGGTGAGGATAGGAACGCCGAATTCCGACAGAGTCGTAGGGCCGCATGAAATAATTTTAAATCCGGTTTATACTGCCGCAATAGGCGCGGTTTCTTCCGTGATGACAAATACTTACGCCGTATACACCCCGAAATCTTCCGGAAACGGAGTTTTTTCAAAAATCGGCAAATGGTTTAAGGAAACTTTTTAAATGAAGATAATTTTACCCGCAGAAAATTCCGGCGGCGGCCAGCCGGCAATAATAAAAGTCGTAGGCGTGGGCGGCGGAGGTTCAAACGCCGTAAACAGAATGATTGCCGCAAATGTCGGCGGCGTAGAATTTATAGCGATAAATACGGACGTGCAGGTGTTGAGAGAATCCGCGGCGCCGGTGCGTTTGCAGATAGGAGAGAGAATTTCAAAAGGGCTTGGCGTAGGCGGAAACCCCGTGATCGGACAGAAAGCCGCTGAAGAAAGCATGGAAATTATCCGCGAAACCGTAAAGGGCGCGGATATGGTTTTTATTACCGCAGGCATGGGAGGCGGAACCGGCACGGGCGCTGCTCCTATAGTCGCGCAGATCGCAAAATCCGAAGGTATTCTTACCGTGGGAGTAGTAACAAAACCTTTTAGTTTTGAAGGACAGGTAAGAATGTCGCAGGCTGACGAAGGGATCGGTAATTTAAGAAATTATACCGATACGCTCATAATAATACCCAATGAAAGAGTTTTTAACGTTGTTGACGAAAGAATGTCCGGAAAGGCTTTATACCAAATAATCGACGACGTTTTAAGGCAGAGCGTGCAGGCCATTACAGACGTCATAACGGTTCCGGGCGAGATCAATATGGATTTCGCCGATGTAAGAAGCATAATCGCAAATTCCGGAACCGCTTTGATTGGCATAGGCGAAACCGCAAGCTCAGACAATGTCAAAGAAGCCATAGCCAAAGCCGTTTCAAGTCCGCTGCTGGACAATTATGATATTTCCCAAGCGGAAAAAATGCTTGTAAACGTTACTACAAATTCAAACGTGTCTGCTTTGAAACTTAAAGAAATAGGCGAAGTCATAAAAAGTTACGATATGAAAGGACACATTTATTACGGACATGCCATCGATAACAGGCTTGACGACAAAATCAAAATAACTATTATGGCCACGGGTTTTAAAAGCGATATGCCCGTCAAGAAAGAAACCGGTCAGGCTTCGCTTTTTGACATACCGGTAAACGACGACAAACCCGTTGAAGTGGATTTCACAAAACCGGCGTATACCTACTGGAAAATAAAAAAACTTAAATAGTCAGGCGCAGTGTTAATCCCAGATATTCCATTAGAGCTAAAATTGTCTAATGGAAACCATTAGAAAGAATGAAGAATAATAGATTGAGAACACAATGAGTTATGCAAAATAAAAAAGGTCAAAAAAAGCATAGGAAAAAAAGGTAACAAATAGGTATTTCTAAAATACTGTTCGTCATGCCCGAAATTTGTAATCGGGCATCCATTTTTACTAAAGATGTTTTTATTTTACGACGAACATGGATCAACCTACTGACTTTGTATTTAACATGCCCGATTACGAACTTCGGGCATGACGACAAAAATGATTTCACTCGTTTGTCATTCCCGAAGGTTTTTATCGGGAATCCATTTTGTCTTTTCGCTTTTT
>JAISDI010000180.1 GCA_031264895.1 Endomicrobium sp.
CTTTTACCTTTAGGCGTTGGAGATTCTTATCCATACGGGCTTTTAGCCCCATTCCCGAACAATCTTCCAACACCTCTTATACACTTAACTATATACTATTTTTTTAAGGAACAATTCCCGATAAAAACATTCGGGAATGGCAAACAATATTTTTTCCTTTGTCGTCAATCCCCGAGTGTCTTTATCTGGGATCCACGTAGACAAATAGCTTAAATATTGTGATGGCGGCAAAAAGCGAAAAGACAAAATGGATTCCCGATAAAAACCTTCGGGAATGACAAACAATATTTTTTCTTTTGTCGTCATCCCCGAGTGTTATTATCGGGGATCCATGTTCGTCGTAAAAACAAAAATATCTTTAGTAAAAATGGCTTCCAATAGAAACCTTCGGGGATGACAAATGACCGGTTTTAATTAAATATCTCCAAAGGAGACAAGTTCGATATTTTTTTCTTTAAGATATGATTTGAGCGCCGGGTCGCAGCATTTTGCCATTTCGAATTCTCTCCACATTTCGTTAAAACCCGGGTGTGTCATAAGTTCCGCGATGGAAAAATCTTCGTCAACGTTTCCCCAGTACCAGCCGTTAATAAAATGAGGGCAGTATCTGATTTCAAAATCTTTTAATATTTTTTTCATCTCGTTTGCAAGATTTTCATCTGCATAAAACGAAGGAAAAAATCTTATCGGAACGTTCATTTCTTTTGCTTTTTGCGCCGTTAAAGGCAGAATCTCGGGGTGCATATGTACATTGTGATGGCCGTCAAAATGTGAAAGTTTAAGACCGGCATTTAAAAACTTATCCAGTTGTCTGTCGATTTCTCCGGCGATTTCCTGTTTTTCCGGTTTTGGGAGTTTAAATTCTGATATCATCGCTAAATCTGTAAAGTCTTTTCTGATATTTATGTATTTATCCAAATCGATGTGCAGACCCGTTTTCAATTCGGGGTTTTCTTTTAAAAAAGCAACAGCTTCTTCAAAAGCGTCTCTGCCGGTCAAAACGGTAGTACTTTTTACAATGCCGTTTTTATAGGCGTATATAATACCTTTGTTTACATCTTTTCTGTAGCCGAAATCGTCGGCATTTACGATCAATTTTTTCATAAATTAAACAAGTCCGCGCTTTATCAGAGTTTCGGCAATTTGTACGGCGTTTAATGCCGCGCCTTTTAATAAATTGTCCGAAACTACCCAGAAAGTTAAAGCGTTATTTTTTGTTGAAATATCGCCGCGTATTCTGCCTACGTAAGTTATCTGCGTATTTTCCGCAAATAAAGGCATCGGATATTTTTTGCTTTCAGGCTCGTCAAGGAGCTGTATGCCTTCGGCTTTTGATAAAAGTTCTTTTGCCTGTGCCGGCGATAAAGGCTTTTCGGTTTCTATCCAAACATTTTCCGAATGGGAACGGAAAACCGGAACCCTTATGCAAGTCGCGCTGACTTCTATTGAGTCGTCGCCCATGATTTTTTTTGTTTCGTTTGTCATTTTCATTTCTTCTTTCGTATAACCGTTTTCCGTAAAAACGTCTATCTGTGGTATGAGATTAAACGCTATTTGATATTGAAACTTATTTGCAGGCGGGATTTCTTTACCTTCCGCCCACGCTTTTGTCTGCGCAGTCAGCTCGTTTATTCCCTTTTGCCCTGCGCCGGATACAGACTGATATGTTGAAACTATAACTCTTTTGATTTTTGCCGCATCGTGCAGAGGTTTTAACGCCACTACCATTTGAATTGTGGAACAGTTGGGATTTGCTATAAGTTTTTTCTCTTTGCTTAAATCATTCGGATTTACTTCCGGCACGACCAAAGGAATTTCCTTATCCATTCTCCACGCGCTTGAATTGTCAATAACAAAACAGCCGTCTGCGGCAAATGAAGGAGCAAACTCTTTTGAAACCGAAGCGCCTGCGCTAAAAAGCGCAATGTCTACGCCTTTCCCGCCGTCTTTTGTCAAAAGTCCGACTTCGACTTCTTTTCCGTTAAACATAAGCTTTTTCCCGACGGAACGTTCCGAAGCCAAAAGTTTTATGCTTTCAACGGGAAAATTCCTGTTTTCAAGCATTTTTATCATCTCATTCCCAACGGCGCCCGTCGCGCCCGCTACGGCAACTCTGTACTTTTTCATTTCTTTTTTTCCTCGCGGCAATAAAATTTTTTCAATTTTATCAAAAACCGGAATCTAAGTCAAAACAAAAGGCTTCATTTTTCAATAAAATATCAGAATAAAATAAATCAATACTTTTTCAAATAAAAAAAATCCGCTTTACATTCGGCGGATCGTTATCAGTTTACTGCAATTGGACATAGCTTTCCGGATAAACCCGGATATTTTACTAGAGCAAAACAGCTTAACGTTGTCTCTGGATGGTCGGAATCACAACGGTGTGGAGACTGTTGTCATCCCCGAATGTTTTAATCGGGGAACCATGTTGCCGTTTGTCGTAACAGACGTATGAAAATAATTGGACAATATTTAGTTTGTTTGCTATACCTCGTCATTCTTGGGTTTGATACTCCGTCAGCGCTTTGCAATACCCCGTCAGAGCCTTTGACGAAATCCCCAGTCCGCTCCGCGTCCACCCCCTTTAAAAAAAAGGGGGAATTTCTGGTTTTTTGGAATCGGGATCCATTTTTACTAAAGAAGTTTTTGTTTTACGACGAACGTGGTTCCCCGACAAAGACACTCGGGGATGACGACAAAGGAAGAAGATGTTTCTTAGAAAGCTCTAATGGAATATCCGGGTTTATTCACAAAATTATTGTGGGTCAAATATAGTTTTAGAAGAAGGGTAATTAAAGACTAATGACAAACGGCATGGATGGCAGAAAATTAAAGTGGGTTGATGATGACACTACAACTTTTATTTAAGAAACATTTCCTTTGTTAGAAAAAAATCTGTACCGCTTTGAAGTATAATGTTTTGTGCCCCATTTTGCAGTGGATATAGGGTTTCCTTGTAATACTGAGAAAGCGAAATCATATGCCTCCCTTAGCTGCGGGCGAATTCTGCGTTTTAGCTGTGGAGTGTAGAGGCGTTTCATTGCCTCTACGCCCCATAACTCCATAATATAGTGCCATGGCAGTCTTTCAATTGACTGGACAAACAGCTTTTCTCTGTCGAAACAGCCTGAACTTTCTATTTTTCCTTCAATTACGGCAAGCATATCTTCCAGAGTATCTTTGCAGAAATTCCAATTTAAAGTTTTCATTAAATTCAGTTTTTCGGCATGAGTCAATTTCATTTTTTAAACTCCGTTTTATATTAAAGAAGCAATTAAATCGCCGACTTCGGTTGTTCCCATTCCCATTTTTCCGGCGGACATGCTTTTTATTTTTCCGGACTCTAAAGCTTTTATGACGGCATTGTCTATGTCTTTTGCGGCCTGTGATTCGCCTATTGTGTCTAGCAGCATTGCGCCGGCATTTATCGTTGCTATCGGGTTAATTACGTTTTTGCCAGTGTATTTTGGGGCGGAACCGCCCATCGGTTCAAACATTGAAACGCCTTCAGGATTGATATTTCCGCCTGCGGCTACGCCCATACCGCCCTGAATCATTGCGGCAAGATCCGTTATTATATCGCCGAAAAGGTTGTCCGTTACTATAACATCAAACCATTCGGGATTTTTTACAAACCACATACATGCTGCGTCTACGTTTACGTAATCGCCTTTTACGGAAGGATAATCTTTTTCCACAACGTTAAAAGTGCGCTGCCACAAGTCCGAAGCGTATGTTAAAACGTTTGTTTTCCCGCAGAGAGTGAGTTTATTATGTTTGCTTCTCTTTTTTGTAACCTCAAAAGCGTATCTTATACATCTTTCAACGCCAAAGCGCGTATTTATCGATTCCTGAACGGCAACTTCCTGTAAAGTGTCTTTTTTCAAAAATCCGCCCGCTCCGGTGTACAAACCTTCTGTGTTTTCGCGAACGATAATCATATCTATGTCCGCCGGTTTTTTATCTTTCAAAGGCGTTTCTACATTAGGATAAAGTTTTACAGGACGCAAATTTATATATTGGTCAAGCTCGAAACGCAGCCTTAAAAGTATTCCTTTTTCAAGAATTCCGGGTTTTACTTCGGGATGTCCTATTGCTCCTAAAAACATAGCGTCAAATTTTTTAAATTCTTCGACCATGCTGTCGGGAAGAATTTCGCCGGTTTTCATATATCTTTCGCCGCCTAAATCATAATCGACGAGTTCAAGCTTAAAATTATTCTTTTTTGCCGCAGCTTCGACGACTTTTACGCCTTCTCTCAATACTTCGGGGCCTGTTCCGTCACCCGGAAGCAGCGCAACTTTGTACGTTTTTGACATTTAACATCTCCTTTATACTTTTTTATTCATAACTTCTTTTAATTTTGGTATAAATCTTTTTATTGAGTCATTGTATAGCATTTCAGGGCAGGTAATATCATATTCTTTTAATTCTTCACGGAGATAAACTCCGCCGTGATGATTGAGATTTCCTCTGGCGTCTTTTACCGTTATAAATTCTTCTTCCGATTTAGTGTAATAATGATTTATGCTTATAATATCGGTTGTTGCAATATCGATCGCAGGGTCTTCAAGGTAGGGAAGCTTCCTTTCATCTCCGGGCAGGCCTATAACAGTCGAATAATGTATATTTGTTTTTCCGATAATGGCTCTTGGGTTTACTATGCTTTTTCCCGTCGGATTCGTATCTTTAGAATACATATAGTTTTCAATCACCAGCCCTTCGGGTTTATTTTTATGCCCACAGGTTCCGAAAAATCTGTAATGAATGGTAACTTGGCTGAAATCTTCGTATTCTTTCAGAAAATCTTTAATATTATCGTGCTTTAACGGAACGATAAATTCGTCAATATCAATTATCGCCAGCCATCTCGTAAATTTTTTGCATCTTTGAACGCTGTCGGTATACATTTTGCGCTGTATTCCTTTGCCGTGAAATTTCTTATATGCAACCTCGCCGCTTTCTATATAAGGTTTCAGAACTTCCATAATATTGTCGTCGGAGTCATTATCGCATATATAAAATTTTTCAACACCCAAAAGTTTGTGATATTCAATCCATTCCTTTAAATAAAGCGCTTCATTTTTTACGCATGCAAGAATGCTGAGATAATTAGGATATGTCCTGTTATGCTCCAAAGCCGTGATATTTATTTTTGTCCGCAGGGAAAGAACAGATTTTCTGATTTTTCTTCTTAAAGGAGAATAAAAAATAAAAGAAGAAAAAACGCTTACGATGATTTTTAACGTTCTCACAAGTACTTTTGCCAATGTAAATTTCATATTGATGTCTCCTCTGTTAACAAATGAATCGCGCCGCGCATCCGCCGAAAAATACTTTTATTGCTACTTTTTTATATATCCCAAAAGGCCGCCGGCTTTTATTATTTTTTGCATAAATTCAGGGAAGGGCTGCGAGCTGTACTCTTTGCCTGTCGTTAGATTTTTTATAATGCCTTTGTTTAAATTTATTTCGATTTCGTCGCCGTTTTTTATCGCTTTTACGGCTTCGGGGGACTCTAAAATCGGGAGGCCTATATTTATAGAGTTTCTGAAAAATATTCTTGCAAACGAATTTGCTATTACGGCGCAAATACCGGCGGCTTTGATCGCTATAGGGGCGTGTTCTCTTGAAGAACCGCAGCCGAAATTATTTTCTGCGACTATAATATCGCCTTTCTTTACTTTTTTTACAAAATCCTTATCTATGTCTTCCATGCAGTATTTTGCAAGTATTGAAGGTTCCGTCGTATTTAAATATCTTGCGGGTATTATTTCGTCTGTGTTTACGTTTGAACCGTATTTGTGAACTTTTCCTTTCAGTATCATATCTTTTGCCATTTTATTTTCTCCGTAAAGCGTCAAAATTTATTTTATTTCGTCGGGCGTCGCTATGTAACCTTTTATGGCCGAAGCCGCCGCCACGGCAGGGCCTGACAAAAACAACTGCGATTGCACGTGTCCCATTCTTCCTACAAAATTCCTGTTTGTAGTTGAAACGCATTTTTCACCGGAAGCTAAAATGCCCATATGTCCGCCCAAACACGGGCCGCACGTTGGTGCGGAAATTATTGCGCCTGCGTCCATGAATATTTTAAATAATCCTTCCGCCAAAGCCTGAGAATAAACTTCCGGCGTTGCGGGAATTATCAGAGTTCTGACTCCGGCTTTTACTTTTTTGCCTTTTTTGATGATTGACGCGGCGATCCTTAAATCTTCTATTCTTCCGTTTGTACATGAACCTATGACGACTTGATCGATATAAGTTCTTTTCATATCTTTCGCCGCTTTTGCATTTGACGGAAGAAAAGGCATGGCTATCTGCGGCTTGATTTTTCCGCAGTCGATTTCCAAAGTTCTGTGATATTTGGCGTCTTTGTCGCTTGCGTAAAATTTATATTTTCTCTGCGCTCTTTTTGAGACGTATTTTTCCGTGATTTCGTCCGGAGTAAAAATTCCGCTTTTTCCGCCGGCTTCTATTGCCATATTGGCAATCGTAAACCTGTCCGCCATCGAAAGCTTTTTACAGACAGGGCCGTCAAACTCCATAGACTGATAAAGCGCTCCGTCAACGCCGATGAGGCCTATGATATAGAGGATAATATCTTTTCCGCACACCCATTTATCCAGTTTGCCTTTTAAAACGAATTTAATTGTATGAGGAACTTTAAACCATACTTTTCCGGTAACCATAGCCGCCGCAATATCCGTCGAACCTACGCCGGTTGAAAAAGCTCCAAGCGCGCCGTACGTGCATGTATGAGAGTCTGCGCCTATGACGACGTCTCCCGGCAAGACTATGCCTTTTTCCGGCAGCAATGCGTGTTCAACGCCGACATTTCCGCCTTCATAATAGTGTTTTATTTTCTGTTCTTTTGCAAACTCTCTTACAAATTTCACGTGTTCCGCGCTTAAAATGTCTTTATTTGGAGTAAAGTGATCCATAACCAAAGCGATTTTGTTTTTGTCAAAAACTTTTTTCACTCCGGACTTTGCGAACTCTTTTACCGCAAGCGGCGCGGTAACGTCGTTTGAGAGAGCAATATCTATTTTAGGTTCTATAAATTCGCCTGCCTCGACGGATTTTTTTCCGCAGTGGGCGGCTAAAATTTTTTCCGTAATCGTGCTTCCCATTATTTTTTCCCCTTTTTATCGTTCATCTTTAAGCTAAATGATTTTGCTTTATTTACCGCCTGCATATAAGCTTTTACGCTGGCTTCGACAATGTCGGTCGAAGTTCCTTTGCCGGAATAAATCATTTCGTTATACGAAGCTTTCAAATTGACTTCTCCCAAAGCGTCTTCCCCCGAAGAAACCGCTCTCAGAGAATAGTCCGTTAACTTGAGTTCCATTCCCGTTATTTTGTCTATGGCTTTATATGCCGCGTCGACAGGCCCTGTTCCGCATGCAGCTTCGCGTATACTTGCCGACTTAACTTTCTCGCCGGAAGTTTTGATTCCCGCTTTGACGGGTTTTTCGTTTTTAGTTATTCTTACGGTTGCCGTCGGGATTGTCCCAGTGCCGGACGTCGCGCTTACGTATTCTAAAGAAAAAATTTCCTGTCCGGAAGACGAATCTTCTTCGATCAAAGCAATTATGTCGTCGTCAAAAATGACTTTCTTTTTGTCCGCCAAAATTTTAAACTTTTCAAAAAGCTGTTCCAGCGTCTGCGCTTCAATTTGTTTGTATCCCAAATCTTTTATTCTTTTAAAAAAAGCGTGCCTGCCGGAATGTTTGCCTAAAACAAGCGAATTTTCAGGAATGCCTATGTCCTGGGGATTCATTATTTCGTAAGTTCCCCTGTCTTTTAACACGCCGTCCTGATGTATTCCGGCTTCGTGGGCAAAAGCGTTTGCGCCGACAATCGCTTTATTTACCTGTACGATTATTCCCGTGAGATTGGAAACAAGTTTGCTTGCTTTGTATATTTCCTTTGTTCTTATAGAGTGGCCTACATTATAATATCTCGGACGCACGGTCAAAGCCATCACAATTTCTTCAAGAGAGGCGTTTCCGGCTCTTTCCCCTATACCGTTTATAGTACATTCAACCTGCCTTGCGCCGTTTTCTATCGCGGAAAGAGAATTGGCTACGGCCAAACCCAAATCATTATGGCAATGAACGCTGATGACCGCTTTATTTATATTCGGTACTCTTCTTTTTATTTCTGCAATTTTTGAGCCGAACTCTCCGGGCATGGTGTAACCTACGGTATCCGGTATGTTTACCGTTTTTGCTCCGGCGTCTATCACGGCTTCAACTACTTTGCACAGATAATCCATATCGGAACGTCCGGCGTCTTCGGCGGAAAATTCTATGTCCGAACACAGACTTTTACCGTATTTTACGGCTTTTACAGCCATATCCAAAACCTGCGCTCTGGTCTTTTGCAGCTTTTTTTCAATATGCAAATCCGATGTTGCAAGAAAAATATGAATTCTCGGCTTTTTTGCGTATTTTACCGCGTCCCAGCATACTTTTATGTCTTTGTCCGCAGCTCTGCAAAGACCGGCTACCGAACTGCCTTTTATCTGTTTTGCGACCATTTTAACGGCTTCAAAATCTCCCGGACTGGAAATGGGAAATCCTGCTTCGATAATGTCTACGCCCAAAGTATCCAACTGGTTTGCGACAAGCAGTTTCTCTTTTAAATTCATGCTTGCGCCGGGAGACTGTTCTCCGTCTCTCAATGTGGTATCAAAAAATAAAACTTTATCTTGTTTTTTCATGGTAAAATCCTTTTTAATTATTTTTTTGAATGTTTTATTATACAAATAAATAATTAATGAGTAAGTCGCAGATTTAAGAGGGTTATTATGAGGATTTTATACATTTTTTCCTTCCGATTTTTTGTTCAATCTTTTTAAAACTTTCCAGTATTTTCCGATATACAGAACTATTCCCGACAAAGCGTACAATGAAAACATTATGAATATTATATTTTGCGGGAACACTATTATTAAGAATATAAGCAATATAATCAAAACCAAAAACTGAAACACTTTCGGTTTTGCAAATTTAAATTTTTTAAACGAAGCGTACGGTATATTCGATACCATTAACAGAGAAAGTATTACCATCACTATCGGCATACTTTTAAAAAATACAGGCATATTTTTCATCAGCAGCGGTATAGTTTTAACCGACAATGCCTGACCGGGTTCTGCCAGAAGCAGTTCGTAACTTAATACAAAAGATATTAAAAGACCGGCAGACGCGGGAGTAGGCAGACCCATAAAAGAACTGTGTACCACGCCTTCTTTTGCCTGAACGTTAAATTTAGCAAGCCTCAATGCGCTGCACAAAACAAACAATACGGCGATCGCTATTCCGAGTTTTCCCATAGTATTTAAAACAAGCTGATACATCATTAAAGACGGCGCCACGCCAAACGAAACTAAATCGCTCAAAGAATCCAGCTGTACGCCGAACTCGCTTGTAGTTTTTGTCATTCTTGCGACTCTGCCGTCAAGCATGTCAAACACAATTGCGAAAATGAGCATCCACGCAGCCCACGTAAAATTTCCGCTTATGGAAAATATAACCGAAATAATGCCGCACGACATATTTCCGCACGTAAATAAACTTGGCAAAATATAAATGCCTTTTTTTAAATCTTTCATTTTATTTATCCTTTAAGACTGCAAAAACCGTTATGCCTGAAACTACTTTATCGTCCTTTTTTACCTGAATATCGGCATTTTTAGGCATATGAAGGTCAACCTGCGAACTAAATTTTATTACGCCGATCTTATCTCCGGCTTTCAATTCGTCTCCGGCTTTTACCCAAGAAACGCATCTTCTTGCAAGTATGCCCGCAACCTGCTTAACTACATACACGCCGTTTTCATTTTCAATTGTAATTAGGTTTTGTTCGTTGACAATATGCGCTTGCGGCTCCATAGCTTTAAGAAATTTGCCGGGTTTGTATTCAACTTTCGTTACTTTTCCGGCTATAGGAGAACGCTGCAAATGAACGTCCAGAACCGACAAAAACACTCTTATGATTTTTTCGGTTTCAGTTTCGCTTACTTCGAGAACGGTTCCGTTACACGGGGAAAGTATCAAATTTTCGCCGCGGGTAATTTCAATGGCAGGATCCCTGAAAAAATATACGCAGAATAAAGATATGAGAACGCATAAAATTCCGGCAATTATAAAAATTCCGCCAACTCCCGCGAAAATCAAAACTAAACCGATAACCAGCGGAATTAAAATGAACGGATACCCTTCTTTAACAATTGACATAAATATTTCCTTTTTTCAGGCCGTATATTCATAAATGAATAATTTTACGAACATAAATCCCTTTATTTTTTTAAAGTAAATTTTACAAAAAATATAATTCAAAGTCAAAACGAGTTGAAAATATAATCTTTTTTAAGTTTTGCGCATAAAGTAAAAACCTGCCGCATAACACTACAGGCAGGTTTAAATTTAAATGGACTCTAAAAAAAGTAATCCAACTTCCTAAATAGCGGAGACCTATAAAATCTTATAAAAAACGCCTTTCGTGTTACCGCCGTGCTTCGCTATTTGGCCTTTTTCTATCAAACCTTTCACTATTCAGGTCAACGACGATGTGATAGGTTTTTAGAGATACCTGGTGCGTGTTCACGCGCCCCAGCTAATTTTTGCCAGCAGAGCCTCTGCTTCAGCTTCGTTTTTTATTATTTTTGGGGCGCCGGCAGGCCTTGTGCGCGGAGTGTATTTTGGCTTTAAAGAAGTTCTATCATCATTTCGCATATTGTTGTTTGCCGAAGCATAAACATTATAAATTATGATGAAGAGAAAAAATACTGAGCAAACAGAGAAAAAAACAATCAAGTGCTTTACATTCATAAAATTACCTCTTAAATATAAATTTATTTTTTCAAACTAGCATGAACAGTATTTTCTGTAATTGAAAGGAAGTATGAAACAAGTGTAAAATATATGTGAAAAAGTTG
>JAISDI010000092.1 GCA_031264895.1 Endomicrobium sp.
TAGTAATAAATTCCGTTTATTATCCGTCTGATTTTGCCTTCTTTCGTTAATGCGGTCAGCGATTGGTCTATTTCATATCGTTGAAAATCAGAAGCAAAGTCATTGGCCGAAAATGCCCAGTCATGACCTTTAGCATAAATACGAGACATTATTCTATTTTTACTTGACATACGCATAAACTTCCTCCTTTCTTATAGAAATATATTATATTTTTTCTATAAAATCAATATATATTTTACGAAGGTATTTAGCATTTATACCCTTGTATAAAAAAATGCTTTGGTTCTTGCTTTTAACCCAGATATGAAAGGTAACAAATAGGTTTTTTAAAATACTGTTCATCATTCCCTAAATTTTCGGAAATGCTGTAATTCTTTTGAAGCCTGCCCCGTGAGGTCTTTAAATTTTGTGTTCATTAGGAGCCTGTCCCAGCCGCAGCGCGACGAGTAAGGAGCGCATGTCTTGCGGCGGGCGCGAGACGTGAGCGCCCTATCCTTCTTTTAATACGGGAGGGGGCATCCATTTTTACTAAAGATGTTTTTGTTTTACGACGAACGTGCCCGATTACGACCTTCGGGCATGACGACAAAAATGATTTCACTCATTGGCCAGAACATCATTTTGGCATGACTCCAAAGGCCGCTAAACCATTCTCATTTTATTATCAAACTGTTTACGGTTTCAATGAAAGGTGTATCCCTATACCGAGATTATCGGCAATTGCAGATAGGTTTTTAAAAGTAGGATTGCTGCCTCGCTTGAAAAGATTATATATGCTTTTACGTTCTACTTTAGCATTTTTTGCAAGCGCAGATAAGTTGCTTTTTAAAGCTATAACTTTTAATGCCGCAAAAAGTACATCAGGGTCTTTTGTTATATCATATGCTTCATTTGCAGCCTCTATAAATTTTTTCATTTTTTTAGGCGTATCGAGTTCCCGCGCTCTGTTTTCCCAAAAATCTGCAATTTCAATTTTTTGTTTTTTCATTTTATTTACCTCTTTGGTTATAGATATTCTTTTATTTCCTTTGCTTTTGCAATGTCTATTTGTTGACTTGATTTATCTCCGCCGCACAACAACAGAACGATTTCACCGTTGATATTTGTAAAGTAAACTCTATAGCCTTTTTGAAAGTTTATTTTTAATTCGTGAATGCCGTCGCCTACGGATTTTACATTTGAAAAATTGCCTTTCTGAAGTTTTAACAAGTTAGATATTATAACGGTTTTAACGGTAAAATCTAATTTCATAACCCACTTTGTAAATATTATAGTTTCTTTTAATATCATATCGCTCAGCCTCTTTGTGTAATATAATACGCAACTATAAGCCTTTTGTCAAGCCTTTTTTTTCGGAAAAATCTTTTTTATCTCTTTCAAGTGGTTTTAACCCCCTCGAATAAACCCAGATATTCCATTAGAGCTTTCTAAAAACCATCTTTTTCCCTTTGTCGTCATGCCCGAAGGTCGTAATCGGGCATCCACGTTCGTCGTAAAACACAAACATCTTTAGTAAAAATGGATGCCCCCTCCCGTATTAAGACCTTACGGGACAGGCTTCAAAAGAATTACAGCATTTCCGAAAATTTCGGGCATGACAAACATTCTTCGTTATTTCTAATGGGTTCCATTAGAAAATTTTAGTCATAATGACAATGCTTGGATTAACGGCAGACCCTGAAACGAGTTCAGGGTGACGAATAAATATGTTTTTAAATACCCATTGTGAAAATCTAATGAAAAAAATACGTATTTCATTTATCCTCAAAAATAAAAGTCCCTTTTTTTGACAAAGGAACTTTTATATAACTTCTCTTTGAGGCTTTTTTTATTTTATCCTGCTCGCTGCTCTGCGAGCAGTGCTTACTGCAACAATATTTATATCAAGCGTTTGTGTGAGCGTTTGCTTAAAAGCGCCAGCCTAGCTTAATGGAAAGTTGGTTTTCTATTTGGTCGAAATCTTTTTCTTTGATCGTTACGGTTTCGCCTAATATGTTTATTTTTCTTTCATCAAAAGATATTGCGGAATTTACCAGCAAACGATAGCCGAAATCCACAAAGAAGAATTTATAGAAATTCCACGTAAAACCGGTGTTTATACCTGCCGTAACGGCTGTTTCGGTTTGGGAATGCGTATCGGGAATATCTTTTATCTCAACACCGCCATGTGAAGTCGGATCATAGACTTCTTTTCCGGAAATTACCAGCATTCCGAAAGACGGCCCGACGCGTAACTGTGTTTTTTGCGATAAATTAATTATATGGCTCCATGAAAGCAAAAATTCATAAGCCATATATTCATAGTTGATTTCTCCTTTATGATATCTTCTACTATATCCGTTATCCACATAATAAGTAAAAGATCCTATTTTTTCAGAATCGCCGAGTTCTGCAAGGAATTCTACGGTAAACAAACTTGAAGGAGAAGAATAAACACCGTAACTTATTCCCCCGCCGCCAAATGAACTGTCTCCTACTATATTTGCGACAAGATCTAAAGTTACAAACATATTGTTATTTTTCTGTACGTAATCGCCTTGAGCATAGGCCTGCGTAACTACGACTGAGAGTAAAAATACAAGCAGTATGACTTTTTTCATAAAGAATCTCCTTTTGTTGTGCGAATTTTATTTTTTGCGCCAGTGTCAACAAATACAATTAGTAATTAGTAATGAGTAGTTAGTAATTAACGGCAACGGCAACGGCAACAACAGCTGCCCCTCTGCTAAGGAGAATTTCCGAATTTTTGGAAATCCACATTATAAAAAAGCTGCGCTTCCCAGTGCAAAATTTGGAAACGCAGTTGTTAGATTCTAATGATACAAAGACTCTTAAAGAAATAACCAATCAGTTATTCTACGGGAAAACGAATGATAAGCTTAGAAAGTGTGAGCCTGTGTTTTCTTTTATTTCTATCGGGAATGCGAATGTATAATCTATTTTTACTTTTGCTTCGCCGAAACCTATTTCGTAGCCGGCTCCTATGTTTATCATCTCTGACCAGCCTCCCAGCCTTATTGCAAGCTGGCCGTCTATTACTTTGCTTTCGGCGCCTATCTTTAGCAAATCTTTGTCTCCGGTTCTCATTTCATAGTCTGCTGCTATCGTGAATTTTGGGATTTTTATCAACGGCAGTTGTTCATTATAATATGCTAAACCTATTACGTTCATATCCGGTATTTTGTCTTCACTGAAAAAGCCTATGTCAGGCCTTGTCATATATTTTTTACTGAAACCTACGCTTATTCCATACGGAAACCTTGCAAGTATTCCTGCGTCTATTGTTACTCCGTCTCTGTGCTCTTTTCCCCCGCCTTTCTCAGATTCTCCGAAATTTACTTCCTGCCTTACGTATTTCAATATCATACCTACGCTTAGATCCATTTTGTCCCATATACCCAAATCATTCAAACTTCTTGCATATCCTATATTTATTGTGTCTTCTCTTGACAGACCCGTATTTCCAAATAATGACCACGCAAGCGACACATTTCCTATTTCCTCGCTTATAGGGTAGACTATACCTATATAATCAACTCCCATGTCTACGCCTTCCAACCCCGTAAACAATTTCGCCGACGTCATTACAATTTCCGGCTTTTCTATTCCTGCGGTTCCCGCTATATTGTACAGTATCGCGCTTGCGTCGTCCGCTACTGCGGTAAACGCTCCGCCCATTCCCAGCGGTCTTACTCCCCAATATGTGCTGTTAAAAAGCGCGTGCGCATTGCCCGCTCCAAGCACTCCTATTGACAATAATATCGCTATAAACTTTTTCATTTTTTTTACCTTGCAAATACTATTGAACCACTTATTATTTTTCCGTTAACTTTTATTTGATAGATATATGAACCGGATTCAGCATAGCTGCCGCCATCTTTCCTGCCGTCCCAATCAAACGGCGAAGACGTGATCCTTTTTATCTGACGGCCGTTGATATCAAATATTGTAATGCTGTCTCCCGACTGCAAATTCCTAAACTGAAGTTTGCTTCCGGGACTGAACACTCTGTACACTGGGCGGTAATCATTATCCGACAGCGGAACTTTATCAAATACCGCATAATATCCGAATTTACTGTTTGTTAAAGCAAGATTTACGGTAACGGTGCACATATTCGGATCATTGGTAAAATTGACAGTTTCCCATCTTGTGCCGTTAAGCCATCTTACTTCGATATTATTTGTATCTACAACTAAATTCCCATAATATAAAGTTATTGAAGGCATAAGAGACTGACTGTTAACGATAACATCTACGGGCGTAAATTCATAAGCTATTATAGGACGCAGCCCTCCTATATAAGGAAGCGTCTCGCTTGTATACAATTCTTTAATTCTAAAATTTGCCGCAGAAAGAAGCGCGCCCGGCAGAAAACGTTCTACGGTATTTCCTTTTGTCTGATCGCCGCTTTGAAGCGTCAAAACTCCCCCGTCAGACCCTATAGACTGCATTCTCATCTGTTTCAAAGCTGCTTCTATATATGAATTGTCTGAAGGATATATGCCGACTGTTCCGTCATTGGCTTTCGCTTCTATTCTATAGTATATATATTCGGATTTAGTATCTACAAATATCGGATCAGTCACAAAATTATACGCGCTTTCCGATATTTTGTTATAAGTTACACTTGACGTTTGTACAACAGAATTATCGTCGGTATAATATTTTATGATAATTCCGTCACCCTGATCGTTCGACAGAGAAACTCCGTCTCC
>JAISDI010000258.1 GCA_031264895.1 Endomicrobium sp.
AAAATGAAGATAAAACCCCTTGCCGCTATTGTTCCTTTTACCGCGTTTTCGGCAGCGGCTTTTTATCAAGCGTTCAAAACCGGATACTTTGCGTCTAAAATCGTATCATGGCAGGCGGCGGTTTCTGTTATAAAAGACAATTTGATCACAGGCAGCGGTTTTTGTAATTATTCTGTAGTTTCGGCGGCATACGCTAAAACGGCTGAAGCTGACGTTTCACAGACTGAAAATTTATTTTTGCAGATCATTGCCGAAACCGGAATACCCGGTTTTGTTTTATTTATATCGGTTTTGACGATATTTTTTATTTTTATTGCCAAAAAATTAAGAAACGAGCAAAACCGGTCAACATGTTTTCCCGTTATGCTTGCCGTAATATTTTTTATCATTTATAACATGTTCGAATCCACTGTATTCATATCTACGAATATGCTTGTATTTTTTATACTTTTATCTTTTCCTTTAGATATGCCGGAAATAAAAGTCAGGACAAAAAGAATAAATACGTATATCGCGATTCTTCTGATCATACCGTTTCTGTATATTTTGGCGCTGCCTTCGCTTGCGGTCGAAGATTATAAAAAAGGCATAATGCTTTTTGCCGCAGGCAAATACGTGCCTGCGCGCGACCGATATATAAAAGCGCTGGAAAGAGACGCTCTAAATCCCGCGTATTCAAGCAAGCTTTCGGACACTTATTTTGCAATGAGCCAAAAAGAAAAACATTTGATAAATTTGGATAAAGCTATAGAATATAAAAAATTTGCTTTGTCTCTGAACAAAAACGAAGGAAAATATTACTACGATTTGGCATGGCTGTACAGACAGAAAGGGGAAAAACAGCTTGCTTCGGACAATATAGTAAAAGCTTTGGAAAAAGACCCATTTGACAAACAGTTCACCGAATCTTACGGTGAACTAATATACTAGGGTGCTTTTGCACGGCAAACTATCCACTGATTTGTATTTAACAATGCCCGATTACGAATTTCGGACATGTCTACAAAGATGATTTAGCTTGTTTGTCCCGAAGGTTTCTATCGGGAATTTTGACGTCGTCGTAAAATCCCCTTCTGTGAAGGGGTGGACGGAGACATTGTCTCCGGACGGGGTAGTCGTTGTTGCCGTTGTCGTTAATTACTAATTACTCATTACTAACTACTAATTAATAATAGGAGCTCAAATGTTCAAAAAACACTTTGTAAAAATATTGATCGGCTGTTTATTCAGCGCTGTTTTGATTTTTTTAACGCTTAGGCAGGTCAATTTTAAAGAATCGTTTGAACTTATAAAAAACGCAAACTACTTTATTCTACTTCCGGGAGTTTTAATTTATGTCTTGACTTACATACTTCGCGGCATAAGATATTATTTTATGCTTTTGCCGGTAAAAAAGACGCGCCTTTTTCAAAATTTTCCTTATACAATACTCGGTTTTTTCATGAACAATATTATACCTCTTAGAATTGGCGAACTTATAAGAGCAAAAGTTACCGGGGAAAGACTGCAAATTTCAAGAAGCAGCGTTTTTGGCACTATAGTTATAGAAAGGCTTATGGACGTAATAATTTTTGTGCTGTTATTTTTTGTCATTATGGCGGTTCTGCCTTTCCCTGATTTTATTAAAAATTCTTTTTATATTTCGGGCATAGTTTTTGGCGCGGCGCTGTTTATTTTATTTTTGATCTCCAAAAACAAAATAAAAGCTTCGGCAGTAATGTCAAAAATTCCTATGCCGGCAAAAATAAAAAATTTGGCATTGGAACTTTTGAACAAATTCGCCGGCGGTCTTATAATACTCAGAAAACCCGGAATTTTTTCAGCCGCGGTTTTAGTTTCCATTTTGATATGGGTTTCGGAAAGCCTATTTTTGGTTATTACGGCATACGCATGCGGGATAAGTATTTCGGTCATAGGCGGGATATTTGTTGTTATTATAATAGGTATAGGAGCAATAATCCCCACGGCTCCCGGATATATCGGAGCATTTGAGTTTATGGGCGTAACAGCTCTTTCGGCTTTATCCGTAGACAAGGACGCGGCTTTTGCTTGTATTGCAATTTATCATTTTCTACAGCTTATGACTATTTTTACTTTAGGGATTTTCAGCATATTAAAAGAAAAAATTTCTTTTGTAGATTTGTTCAAATTTTCAAAAATTGAGGAAGAAAGGTAAAAAACTATGAAAAAAGACAAAATCATTATCGTAATGCCAGCTTATAATGCGGCAAAAACGATAAAACAAACTTTAGACGATATACCAAAAGGAAGTTATGACGAAATCATTCTGGTCGACGATTTGTCAAAAGATGATACCGCGCACGTAGCTAAAGAGCTTGGTCTTAAAGTCATAGTTCACGAAAAAAATAAAGGGTACGGCGGCAATCAAAAAACGTGTTATAAAGCCGCTTTAGAAGACGGCGCAGATATTATAGTTATGCTTCACCCAGATTATCAGTATGACCCTAAACTTGTGCCTTTTCTCACGGGCATTATCAGTCAAGATATATGCGATATAATGATGGCAAACAGAATAAGAACGCGCAAAGAAGCGCTAAAAGGCGGCATGCCTTTTTATAAATATTTTTTTAACAGGTGCCTTACAATTACGGAAAATATAATTTTGGGGTTGAATCTAGGCGAATACCATACGGGCTACAGAGCTTTTTCAAGAAAAGCTTTAGAAACGGTAAATTTTGACATGGATTCCGACGATTTTGTTTTTGACCAGCACATTTTAGTGCAGGCGGCGGCCTGCGGATTAAGAATAGGGGAAATACCTGTTCCGGCAAAATATTTTGACGAAGCGTCTTCAATAAATTTCAGAAGAAGTTTCAAGTACGGTCTGGAAACGCTGTGGATACTTATGAAATATGTGCTTTACAAATTGCATATTTACAGGTCAATAATGTTTTTGCCGATAAAAAAAGAAACGGAAAAATAAAATGAACAATGAGATCCTTTATTTAATTTCATTTGCGGCAGCCCTGCTGATTTCAGCAGTTGCAACGCCTTTATGCAGATTTTTGGCCGTTAAATTCAATATAATGGACAATCCCATAAGCGCAGTTAAAACACATAAAATCAGCACGCCTTATCTTGGCGGTATAGCCATAGCTTTGGGCTGCATTGCAAGCCTGCTGATTATAAGAATGGCCACGCATTTTCCGGACGGAACGCTTAGGAGTTTAAGAGGAATCATTTTTGCAAGCGTAATGGTCATGCTTTTGGGATTTGTGGATGACGCTAAATTTAAAGGTCTGGGTTTTAAATCAAAACTTGTGGTACAGTTTTTGGCCGCTGCTATTGTAGTTTTTGGTTTTGATATAAGAATTAATTTTCTGTCTTTTTATCCGTTGTCTTGTCTCATAAGCATATTCTGGATCATGGGCATAACGAACGCTTTTAATATAATCGATATTATGGACGGCCTTTCAAGCGGCATATCGGTTTTTGCGGCTTTTGCGTTTTTGTTTATATCGCTCCCCACGGAAATGATATACGTAAATTTTTGCGCAGCGGCGCTTGCCGGCGCTGTTTTGGGTTTTATGCCTTACAATTTTTCAAAATCAAAAAAAATTTTTATGGGCGATACCGGCAGCCTGTTTATCGGCTTTGTGCTTGCAAGTCTTGCCATGGGAACGTCCTATACGGCAATGAACGAAGTCGGCCTTTTTGCCCCGCTGTTGATCCTTGCCGTACCGATTTACGAAACAGGCCTTGTAAGCTTATTCAGAATGCGTAAAGGAAAATCTCCGTTTCTCGGAAGCAAAGACCATTATGCCTTAAGGCTTGAAAAAATGGGTTTTTCAAGAAAACAAATTTTGATAATGACATACGCTGCATGTATTATTTTGTCCTTCTGCGCGTTTTTGTTTACCAAACTCCCGCTTTCATACGCCATGATGCTTTTATTTTTGGTTTTAATATGTATGTGGATAATAACGGTAAGACTTGCATCAGTAAAAATTGAAGATAATTAGTAATGAGTAATTAGTAATTAGTAATTTAGGAGC
>JAISDI010000003.1 GCA_031264895.1 Endomicrobium sp.
TAAGAAACTGCCCGCCAAGCCTGCTCACAGGCACATTTTTGGTGATAATAAATTTCCCTGTCGGATGGATAGGTCTTGCATGGTTTGCGCATATAGCTAAAATAAAAGACAATGTGCGCTTTTATTATATAGGCGCATGTTTTTACGTTTTGTCATGGGTATTGTTGTTGTTTGGTATATTTCTTTGCGGCAAAAATTATGCAAAATCCATTTTTTTGAAATATCATACTCCAATAATTGCCATAACTGCGCTTGCAATAATTTCAATAGCCGTTTTCAGCTTATATTTTTCAAAAAAGCCTTCAAAAATCAATGAAAAAACCGTATGATTGACAAAAAAGGCTAAAAAATATAAAATTACTCTTAAAATTCAACTCGATTTAAAGGATAAAATGGGAATTGTAATATATGTAGCGGTACTTTTGTTTTCCGTAATTATGCATGAATTTGCCCATGCTTATGCCGCTTATTTGAGGGGCGACGATACCGCAAAATTTGCCGGAAGGCTGACTTTAAATCCTATTGTGCATATAGAACTTTTCGGAAGTATAATTCTTCCGGTCTCTTTAATGCTTCTTCATGCTCCGATTCTTTTCGGCTGGGCAAAACCGGTTCCCGTAAATTATGCAAAACTCAGAAATCTTAAAACGGATATTGCTTTAGTATCTTTTGCCGGGCCTGCGGCAAATATAGCTATTGCCATTTTTGCGGGAATAGGTATAAGAATTATCCATATGTTTCCTGCCTTTGAACAAGGATCCGGCGGAGCTGTAGCTTCGGTTTTTTATGTCATGGTTGTAGTAAATGCCGTTCTTTTGGTAATAAATCTGGTTCCCATTCCGCCTTTGGACGGCTCTAAAGTGGTAACTTTTTTCCTGCCGCACGATGTGGCGCGCAAATATTTGAGTCTCAATCCTTTTTTATGCACTCTTGTATTGATTGCACTTTTATGGTCGGGTATTTTGTGGAATATCATAGGGCCTATAATTAATCTTTTGGTCATATTTTTTAGCGGGGTTTCGCTGAGGTAGAGGAAAAATGAAAAAAAAAGTTTTATCCGGCATGCGTCCTACGGGAAGGCTTCATCTGGGGCATTATTTTGGCGCTTTAAAAAACTGGGTCGCTCTTCAAGATGAATACGAGTGTTACTACATGTCTGCGGACTGGCACGCGCTGACTACGGATTATGCCGACACTTCAAAAATAGACGAAAACACTTTTGAGATGGTTGCTGATTGGATCACCTCGGGGATTGATCCCGAGAAGAGCGTTATTTTTAAACAGTCTGACGTTCATCAGCACAGCGAACTGTTTTTGGTTTTGTCCATGATAACGCCTTTGGGCTGGCTTTACAGATGTCCTACATACAAAGAACAGCTCAATGAAATAAAAAATAAAGATTTAAATAATTTTGGTTTTCTGGGATACCCCGTTTTGCAGGCAGCGGACATTTTGCTTTATATGGCTGACATTGTCCCTGTAGGCGAAGACCAGCTTGCACATTTGGAACTCTCGCGGGAAGTAGCAAGAAGGTTCAATAATTTTTACGGCAATGTTCTGGTCGAGCCGCAGGCAAAACTTACAAAATCCGCAAGAGTACCGGGCATTGACGCGCGGAAAATGTCAAAATCTTACGGCAATTCGGTAATGCTCGGAGAAGATGACGACGCCATAAAGAAAAAAGTTCAAGAGATGTATACCGATCCTTTAAAAATAAAAAAAGACGATCCGGGTCATCCCGAAGGCTGCGTAGTTTTTGCTTTTCATGAAATTTTCAATGAGAATTACAAAGAAAGAGAAACCGAATGTAAAGCCGGAAGCGTCGGCTGCGTTCTTTGCAAAAGGCAGCTTACGGAAATGCTTTCGGTTTTCATGAAACCGCTTGCCCAAAAAAGAGCTGACTTGATGAATGATAAATCTTATCTGCAAAAAGTTATAAAAGAAGGCACCGAGAAAGCCAAAGAAACGGCTGCGGCAACAATGAGCAATATAAGAAAAGCTCTTAAATTTTAATTTGGAATTGTTATGGTTTATGATATTCATACGGATTCTTTTGAAGGCCCTCTGGATCTTCTTCTGCATCTGATAAAAAAAAATGATTTGGAAATAAGCGAGATAAAAATAGCCGAAATAACTTCGGAATATCTTGCTTATATGGACTTAATGAAAGAACTCAATATCGATATTGCCGGCGAGTTTTTGGTCATGGCTTCAACTTTGATGCAGATAAAAGCCAAAACTCTTCTTCCTTCCGACAAAGAAAAAGAAGGCGAAGAAGATCCGTTTGACGATCTTAAAAACAGGCTTCTGGAATACCAAAAGTACAAGGAAGTCGGCAAACTTTTATCGTATAAGATCCTTGAAACTTCGCAAATTTATTACAGGCCGGCTCCCGTAGTCAATAAGCACGACTATGTGCTTGACGCCTCGGTTTTTGATTTGATGAGCTGCTTCAAAGATGCTCTTACGGCTCTGCCGGAAAGCGTCAAAGAAATAATGTATAAAGAAATTCCCATTGAAACAAAAATAAGGGAAATTCTCGGCGTCTTAGAAGGCAGACAGTACGTTTCTTTTACGGAAATCCTGAAATTTCAGAAAACAAAAATGGATTTGATCGTCTGTTTTATGGCGGTTTTAGAACTTGTAAAAAACAAGCAGATCGCCGCAAAACAGTCCGAACTGTTTCAGGACATAAGAATTTACAGAGTTTACAATGAAGCTGAACCGCAAGTAAAAGAAGAAGACGGCGTGTTTGAGTTTGTAAAAGAAACTGATGACAAAACTGAACAACCGCCCACTCCGGATTTGGAGCTGAGCGGTGAAAATGATTCTTCAATAAACGAAAATCAAGAGGGAAACGATGGAAATATCTGAAGTCAAACAAATTTTAGAAGCATTGCTTTTTGTTTCCGAAAGACCTTTGACTCTCAAAGAGCTTAAAGCAATAATAAAAGAAGATTATCCGCAAACCGATAATCTCGAAAATATTTTAAACGAATTAAAAACCGAATACGACAATTTGAACAAGCCATACGAAATAAAATTTGTCGCTGACGGATGGACATTTGCCACTAAAGCAAATTTTTCTCCGTGGATCAAAAAACTGCTGAAAGAAAAAACCGTTTTGAAACTTTCGCCTTCTGCGCTTGAAACGCTTGCTGTGATAGCTTACAAACAGCCTGTAACCAGAGCCGAAATTGACGAAATAAGAGGCGTGGAATCTTCCGGAGTCATAGACACTCTGTTAGACCGCAAACTTATAAAAATTACTGGCAGAAAAGAAGCTCTTGGAAAACCTTTGCTTTACGGAACGACGCAGGAGTTTTTAAAACATTTCGGGCTTGCGCATTTAAGCGAACTTCCTTTAATTGAAGACATTCCCAAAGAAGCCATGCAGACGGATAATGCTCCCGAGCCGGAACTTCCTTTTGAAGAGAAAGAAGACGACACAAATACTGACGACGCGGATTTGGTTTCCGAGAGCATAGCCGCAGACGGCGCAGCGGAATCTGTTGCGGTTGATAATGCTCAAATTCAGGTTTCTGACGAAAATGCCGAAAAGGCAGAAAATATTCCTGATGAAAGTACAAAAAATGATTGAAATTTTAAATAGTTCTTGTCGTATTTAATTTAATAATATATAATATGCAAAGATTATCATTTTTTATTAAAAAGGTATCTTTAAAAATCCTAAAAAAGTTCAAAGTAAAAAGTTCGTCATGCTGAATCCCGCATTAAAATTTATGGGACATATTTATTTCAGTATCTCGTCGTGGAAAAATTAACGACAGACCCTGACAGATTTTATTTTCAGGGTGACAAATGAGATAGATTTTTAGAGAAACCAAAAAGGTGAAGAAATAAATGAGCGAAAATAAACCACAGCAAAGTTTGGATTTAAGTTTATTTATTAATGACCAATACGTAACGGTAAAAAAAATCGGACAGGGCGGAATGGGGGTGGTATGGCAGGCTTATGATTTCAGCCTCAGAAATTTTATCGCCGTCAAAGAGCTGTTGAGTGAATTTTCAGAGCCAAAATTTGTTGAAATGTTTTATAAAGAAGCTCTGATAGCAAAAAATATCATACATGATAACCTCGTCCGCGTGCAGCATTTATGGAAAGGCAACTACAATTCTTTTTACATTTCCATGGATTTTGTAAGAGGCGTTGACTTAGAAGATTTAATAAAAAGATGCAATGAACTTAAAATAAAAATTCCATGGGAACTTTCCGTTCTTATCTGCATAAGCATGCTCAAGGCCATAGATTACGCCAACCGTATTGCCAGAGATTCCATAACCGGAAAACCTTACGGGATAGTTTACC
>JAISDI010000004.1 GCA_031264895.1 Endomicrobium sp.
GAAAGCGTGTACAAAGAATTTTTATTGAACGGTATCCCTGCGGAAAAAGTAGTATATATAGGATACAGTTCAAAAGTACCGATAGAGTCAAACAAAACAAAAGAAGGAAGAGCGGCAAATCGCAGAACGGAGATATACGTCGAATAATTAGTAGTTAGTAATGAGTAATGAGTAATTGAGGAGCGCTTCCGCGCATATTAAGAGGTTTGCTGTCGCAAACGCACGTCCACGCTTGAAAAGGCTAAGATCCCTCTTTCCAAAGACTCGGGAAATTCCGCTTTTCAAAAAAATCAGAAATTCCCCCTTTTTTTAAAAGGGGGTGGACGCGGAGCGGACGGGGGATTTAGCCAAAGGCGCTGACGGAGTATCAAACCCAAGAATGACTAGGTATAGCAAACAAACTAAATATTGTCCAATTATGACAGCTTATTTGACATATCGCGGTTAAAAATGTTAGGATAGCCGATATTAGAAATCTTCGGGGAAGGTGCGGGGGTTAAACTCCAAGTCCTTACCGGCAGTAAAAGGGTAAAAGCCCTTAAAGCCTGCGACTCCGCTAAATTTTGTGCGGCGGACTGAATCCGTGAAACTCGGATGCCGACGGTATAGTCCGGATGAAAGAAGAATGTTACGGCGTATGCGTAAACCCCGAATGTTTTACGGGGTTTTTTCTATTTTATGAACAAAACTGTATTTATGCAAAAAGCAATAAAGGCTGCCGAGAAAGGAAAAGGAAGAGTTTATCCGAATCCTTTGGTGGGCTGCGTTATTGTAAAAGACAATAAAATAGTGTCTGAGGGATGTCATGAATATTTCGGAGGAAACCATGCCGAAATAAATGCTTTGGTTAAAGCCGGCACGAAAGCCAAAGGCGCCGATTTGTATGTAACTTTAGAACCTTGCAACAGTTACGGCAAAAGGCCTCCGTGTTCGCAGGCCATAATAAAGGCCGGAATCAAGCGCGTATTTTATGCCGTAAAAGATCCGAACGTTTTAAAAAGCAGGGAAACTCTTGAAAAAGGCGGAATTAAAGTGTATTCGGGCATTTTGCGCGATAAGGCAAAAGGTCTTTTAAAAGATTATCTGAAACATTTAAAAATTAAGCCAAAAGTTTCGGTTAAAGCGGCAATAACGCTTGACGGCAAAATTGCAACGCGCGATTATGATTCTAAGTGGATAACTTCCGTAAAAGCCAGAAACTATGTACATAAATTGAGAAGCGAATATGATGCCGTGCTTGTCGGGACAAATACAGTTTTAAAAGATGATCCATATTTGACTTCGCACGGCAAAGGTAAAAATCCCGTAAGGATTTTTGTTGATTTTACTTTAAAAGTTCCTAAAAAATACCGCATTGTTGACGGTTCCGCCGTTACGGTTGTAGTCTATGACGAAAAATTAAAAAATATTCCTAAACATTTATTTAAGAAAAATATTATATTAGCTCCGGTAAATGCCGGAGCGGCAAAAAGAGATTTTAAAGTTATAATAAAAAAGCTTAACGGGCTGGGGTTGAAAACAATTTTGATCGAAGGAGGCGGAGAAATTATATCTTCCGCTTTGTTTTCAAGCGCAGTTGACGATATATTTTTATTTACAGCTCCGAAAATAATAGGCGGAAAAAATTCCGTTTCTTTTGCCGGCGGCAAAGGCGTAAGTAAAATTTCCGAAGCTTTGAGCGTTAAAAATATAAAAATAACAAAAATAGGCCCCGACGTGCTTACGTATGGGCGCTTACGCACGGCAGATTAGAAAGGCCTTGTTCTTAAAATCGTCGTCAACACATTAACAATGCCCGATTACGAACTTCTGGCATGACGACAAAGGTGATTGCGCTAGTTTGTCATCCCCGAATGTTTTAATCGGGGATCCATTTTGCCGTTTAGCTGTTTGTCGTTATCAACCCACTGATTTGAATGAGGATAAAATGTTTACCGGTTTGATTGAAGATTTGGGAACTGTAAAGCGGATTTCGTCTTCGCAGATTACAATAGATACGTCGCTTGACGGCATTTCAGCCGGAGACAGCGTTGCCGTCAACGGAGCCTGTCTTACGGCTGTTTCTGTTAACAATGGCGCTTTTACCGCTGATTACAGCCCGCAGACTGATAAAATTACGACGCTTTCTTCATTGAAAATAAATGAAAAAGTAAATCTCGAAAGAGCTTTGACTCTTTCGTCAAGGTTAGGCGGGCATATAGTTACGGGACATATTGACGGCGCGGGTAAAATAAAAACCATAGAAAAACAGGAACGTTTTTACAGAGTAATTGTTTTGCTTGACGACAAATGCGTCCGGTATTGCGTTGATAAAGGTTCCGTCGCAGTCGATGGGATAAGCCTGACAATTTCTAAAATTGAAAATTCAGGCATAGAGCTTTTCATAATTCCCGAAACTTTTAACAATACGGTTTTAAAATTCAAAAAAGAAGGCTGTGCGGTAAATATCGAGACGGATATTTTGGCTAAGTATGCTGAAAAATTTTCTAAAAAAGACAGTTCAGAAGGCATATCTTTAGAAATGCTTAAAGGAAACGGTTTTATTTAAAATGGTTAAATTAAACAAAAAAAATTTTGCAACCGTAGAAAATGCTTTAAAAGACATAAGAAAAGGAAAAATGGTAATAGTCGTGGATGATCCTGACCGTGAAAACGAAGGGGATTTAATTTGCGCTGCGGAAAAAATTACTCCGGAAGCGATAAATTTCATGACGAAATACGCGCGCGGCCTTATATGCGTTCCGATGAAAGATAAACGGCTTGAAAAACTCGAAATAGAAAATATGGTTGACAATCCTACCGAAAAAAAAGGCTGCTCATTTACGGTTTCCGTAGATTACCGTATAGGCACAACTACGGGGATTTCGGCATACGACAGAGCCGTGACGGTCAAAAAGCTTATAGACAAATATTCCAGAGCGGAAGATTTTGCGCGTCCCGGACATATTTTTCCGCTGCGTTATAAAGACGGCGGCGTGCTTGTGCGCGCCGGTCATACGGAAGCCGCCGTAGATATTACGGAAATGGCGGGTCTTTATCCGTCGGGCGTAATATGTGAAATAATGAACGACGACGGCACAATGTCTAGAATGCCGGATTTGGTTAAGTTTGCAAAAAAACATAAACTTAAAATTCTTACCATTGAAGATTTGATTAATTACAGAAGGAAAACCGAAAAACTCATAAAAGAAGTCGTCACCGTAGATTTGCCGACGAAGTACGGAAATTTTAAATCGACGCTTTTTGAAGATACGGTAACAAAAGACGTTCACCTTGCCATAGTCAAAGGTATTGTCAAAGGCAAAAAAGACGTTTTGGCAAGAGTGCATTCTTCATGTGAAACCGGCGACATATTTCATTCTTTAAGATGCGATTGCGGCGATCAGCTTGAAGCCGCTTTGCGCGCCATTGAAAAAGCGGGACTGGGCGTGGTTTTGTACATGCACCAAGAAGGAAGAGGCATAGGGCTTAAAAATAAATTGAAAGCTTATCATCTGCAGGAGCAGGGACTCGATACCGTAGAGGCAAATGTTGCGCTGGGTTTTGCGCCGGACTTGCGCGACTACGGAATCGGCGCGCAGATTTTGTCCGAGCTTGGCATGAAAAGCATAAAAATTATGACAAATAATCCCAGAAAAATAGTCGGTCTGGAAGGGTACGGACTGAAAATATCGGGAAGGGTTCCCGTAGAAATATCTCCGACCGTTTCAAATAAAAAGTATCTCAGAACAAAAAAAGAAAAAATGGGACATATTTTAAAATCCGTATAAAAGGAGAAACAAAAAATGAAAATCGTAAACGGTCAGCTAAATGCGGAAGGCAAAAAGTTTGCCATAGTCGTATCAAGATTTAATGAGTTTATAACAAATAAACTTATAAGCGGAGCCGAAGACATGCTTAAAAGACATGCCGCCTCAGATAATGACATTTCATTATTTTGGGTGCCGGGCGCTTTTGAAATTTCTGCAACGGCAAAAAAAGTCGCCGAGAGCGGCAAATATGACGCGGTAATATGTCTGGGCTGCGTCATAAGAGGCGCGACGCCGCATTTTGATTATGTTTCGTCGGAAGTGTCAAAAGGCGTTGCAGCCGCTGGTATGCAGAGCAAAGTTCCCGTGATTTTCGGAGTGCTTACCACTGACAATATAGAACAAGCTATTGAAAGAGCCGGAACAAAATCCGGAAATAAAGGCGCGGATGCCGCAATGAGCGCTATCGAGATGGTATCTCTTTATTCGCAGATATAATTTTGTATAATAAAGCCGCTATAATTTAGAAATATTAGGGGAAACACTTATGAGAATGTATTTTTTTATGATTTTAGCGGTTTCATTGTTCATATCCGGCTGCGGCGCATCTATAGCCGTGCGTTCAAAAGGAATTGCGCCAAGTTTTTTATATACACCATCAAAAGAGTATACGTTAATAATGCCTGATAAAAGTTCGTTAGAGTATTTGGTATTTATGGAAAGTATTCCATATATTATGTATGGTTTGAAATTAAATGGATATGAGTTTAAAGGTTTTAATAATTTTGATTGGGAAGTGGCGCCGATTTTAATTACAATATCTTTTTTTACTTTTGATAAGAAAACAGTTTTTTCTGCGACGAATTGGGGTTTTGGTGCGGTAACGGGCAGCATATGGCATAGCGAACAACAAGTTATAGCTATATCGGCTTTTAATAGTGAAACGAAAGAAGCTTTATGGACGACAAGCCTGACAGGCCGAGGTGGTTTGATTCAAGATGAAAAATTATTTGAAATTCCTGCTATAATGTATTTAGGATATAATTACATATCCAAAAGAGGCGAATATACAGCAAAAGATTATCCTGAAATACATTTCGATAAATACATAGATTTTATGGAAAACGCGGAAAAATATTTTTACTCTAATACAGGATATAAAGTTAAACCAATATATCATAAGCGTAATACGGATACGGATAATGATATAATTAATAATACGATCAATACGACAAGAAGAAGACGTTAAAGTATAAGGTTTAAATCAACTTACAAGTGGCTATTAATATGTATTTAAAGTAAATAAAATTTATTTAAGAGAG
>JAISDI010000071.1 GCA_031264895.1 Endomicrobium sp.
AGAAAAAGCAGGGGGCAATTCGTTCCCGATTTCAACACCGGTCAATTCTTTAATCTGCACTCTTTTCAACTTTAGCAAATCTAAAACAATCGAGCCATAATCATCTAAATGCAGCGGTCTTAATTCAACGATATAATCAAATAATTTTGAATAACTAATCTTGTCCTTAGGCGTTTGAGTAGTTAATTGATTTTCAGGCTTTATAGCCAACAAATATATAATACCATGCTTTTGCGATAGTGTATTAAATCTATAAATCTCTTTCACAAAATCATTAAATAAGATTCTATCGCCAATTCGATCTAAATCTTCAATTATTATCAAACGTTTTCTGCATTTGCCGCTTATAGATTTTATAATTTCTTCATAAATATCATAAACATCACTTGTATCTAGCTCTTTTGCGTTTTCAGATTTCCATGAGGAAAAGACAAGACCGCTTTTTCTTAAACCCAAAATTAGCAAAAAAGCCGCAATAAAGTAAGAGATAATATAAAAGTTTTTATCTATCGTATATCCCCATATATCAAAATCAAAATTAGATGCAGATAGAAATATTCCTGTAAATAGAAAAAGCGATGCAAAAAAAAGAAACAACCAGAAACTTGCCGACCGTATGGTAATGGACAATATTCCGGTATTTTTATTGATTCTCTTACTAACATAAGATGTTAAATTTTTATTCCCGCTGTCTTTCGCCGTTTGATATAAAAAAGATTTATTCAAGATTGATAGCTTATCTTCTTTAGGATCTTTAGGAACAATTAAACTATCCCACATACTGACTTTAATTGTCTTTCTAAAAATTCTTTTCTGTGTGGCAATCATATTCCCAAGACTTGACTTTCCACTACCGTAATCCCCAACAACTCCTATCATGGAAGCACCATTATTTATGGCATTGTTTAGAGATTCGACCTGCGTATCAAAACCTACAAAATCATCTGTAAGCTTGTTAATATTTTTATTTACATAAACAACTGGTTTTACTGATTTTAGCGTCTTCTTTTTTCTCATGTGTTCCCCTAAATTAAGTGTTTATATTTCATAATTATATATTGTATTGATAATTTTGTCAATTTATAGACGCTTTACTTCGTTGGGATCTAATTTAGATTCCCATGCCCGACAAGCTGATTGATTGTGTGGTCAAAGTAATCGTCAAAATAATCAGATTACCGAGCTGGGAGAAAGGCACGGCTAAATCATATCAGGCGGAATTGCTACAACATTTTTTGACAACGCTATCATATCTTTTACCATACACACAACCACGCCGTCCGCGATATTCTTTTCGGGGATATTTTTCAGCGCGTTGAAGCCGGCGGCCAAAGCCGGGCTCGGGTCGGATGTCGTTTTAATTTCTATCGGATAAAGCGTTCCGGCTTCCTCGATAATAATATCAACCTCGTTTTTTTCTTTATCCCTGTAATAGTAGAGCGGCAGCAATGTCGTTCCGTCGTTGTAAAAACTTTTAATTATTTCGCCGACGACATAGCTTTCAAAAATAGAACCCCACATTGCGCCCTCGCAGAGCTGGCCGGGAGTATTCCATTGAAGCAAATAGCAAGCGAGGCCGGTATCGAGAAAATGCAGCTTAGGCGATTTAATCAGCCGGCTGTTAAAATTATTATAATAAGGCTGCAACAAATATACGAGTCCGCTCGTTTGCAAAACCGATAACCAGTTCTTTGTCGTCTTTTCGTCTTTGCCGCAAGCCTCCGAAAGCGAAGCATAGTTCAGCTGCTGCCCCGTGCGCGAAGCGGCCGCCTTTATGAATTTTATAAAGGCCGCCTCGTCTTGAACGTTTATTAGATCCCGCACGTCTTTTTCGATATAGGTTTGCAAATACGAACCGTAATAATCCTTCCAATCTTTTAAGGAGCTTTCGTTTTTATACAATTCGGGGAACGATCCCATGTGAATAATGCCGAGTAATTTTTCAAAGTCCGTTTTTTTGAACGCCCGCATTTTTTCGAGGTGTTCGTTTGTCGGAATAAAAGGCTCGTGGTAATCGACGCCTTTGATTTCGCGCAGGGACAGCCCAAGCATTTGAACGACGCCCGCTCTGCCGGCCAAGCTGTCGGCCACGCCCTTCATAAGCTTAAAACTTTGCGATCCCGTCAAATAGAATTGACCGAGCATATCCTCGGAATCGACGACGTCTTTAACGTACTCGAACAATTCGGGAGCCTTTTGAATTTCGTCCGCGATTATCGGCCTTTTGTTACGGGTAAAAAACAAAGACGGATTTTCTCTTGCGTCTTGGCGCGTTAAAGGCGTGTTCATCGTAACATAATTTAGGTCGTATAGGTTCTTTAACATCGTAGTTTTGCCGACTTGTCTTGCGCCCGTTATAACTAAAACGGGCTTTCGTTTAGAAATTCTTTCAACGACTTTTTCGATATGACGCTTATAATACACGACAACCTCCTTGACTAAATCGGAATTCAATTCCATTATAGTCAAGATTGAGCGAAAAGTCAACAAGAAAAACTCTCTTTTACGGCGATAGCATTTACTTTTATGATTTAAAGGGAATATGCTTTATTTTATGGGAAATCTAAATGTATATTTTATGCATAAAGAAGAACTCAAAGAAACTTAGCGAAAGATAGGGGAAATCATTTTAAAGAAAAGAAAGAGAACTTTTCCGATGTTTTAGTAGATAAGCTGTCTAGTGCATTAGTTTTGAATTAGTAAAACATTTTTGAAAAAAAGATGTATTTGAAAAGAAAAGTTAATCTATTTCTTTTCTGAAAACACACTAAGAGGCTTTTAGTCCAGAGCAAGCGCATGAAAAAAATTTATCAAAACATTTAACAAAAAAGAATGATTTTTGGTTTTTTCATTATTTCTACTTGTCAAAACAGACTTCTGCAAGATATAAAAGTCAAAAGCAAGGCAAAGGCAGCCCTTTTTGATATGGAAAAACTATAGCTTGCCTTGCTATTTATCCCGAGCTCCTTCTTTTTGAGCTTTCATGCGTTTGCCTTGGTTTTTAGACTTGCAATCAAAAGAAAATACCCGGATTTTGAATTTCGCATAAAGGCGTCTAAGATTCGGGTATAGTTTAACTAGAGCAATTTGATTTATAATAGCCGGTACCCGTTGTGAGTGAACCAGCCAAAAATATCGAAAAAAATAGCGGAGAGACAAGCTTTGTTTTGTTAAATTGCTCTAAGAACTCGTATTCACAGAGTGGAACATATCTTTTCGGGTCTTTTCGTGTCCGTCGGCGTTATTTTCCCTCGTCGCAACATTGATGCGGCTTCGAAAAAATGCCTTGACGCGCACAAAAATCCCTCGAAAATATGTCTCTTTTTATCTGTGAATACAGGTTCTAATATTATCCCGGTAAATTGGATTTAGCGATATCAAATTGCCGCAATGGACAGAAAAAAACAACCTTCCCGAATAAGGATCGATAGTTTTAAAAAATATTGAATATTGTGTAAATAAAATTTACTTTATTGTAAAGACATTTGCGCGTAAAGCGGCTATAATTTTCAATAGGAAACAATGTACGCCGTTGCCGCCGGGTGCGGAGCGACAGACATAACGCCGTGCGGAAGATTCCGCGCCGGTTAGGAAAGCCGTTTAACGAGGAGGGTCAAGGGAGTA
>JAISDI010000073.1 GCA_031264895.1 Endomicrobium sp.
ATTTTAATAACGGTAGGGCGAGTGTGCGCGTTGCCATTTTCAGAGGGCCTTTAGGCCCGTGCCTATAAAATGCCCTGGAGGGGCAGTGCAAGCCACCGGCACGGCCGGTGGTTATGACTAAATACAAATCAGTAGGTTGACGACAACACAACACTGTCTGTCGCCCTGAACTTATTTAAGTGTCTGTAGTATTGCCATTCGCCGTCATTCCCTGAATCTGTTGCAGGGAATCCATGTTGAATACAAATCAGTAGATTGATAACAGACCTTTTATTTTTAACAGAAAGCAAATAATCTTACAGGATAAAAAATGTTTGATTTTAATGAAAAAGCAAAAGAGATCGTTTCAAAAATGACTCTTGAAGAAAAAGTATCCCAGATGACGCATGACAGCGCTGCATTGGAACGTTTTGGCATACCTGCTTATAATTGGTGGAACGAGGCATTGCACGGCATTGCGCGTTCCGGAACGGCTACGGTATTTCCTCAGTCAATAGCTTTAGCCGCAACTTTTGACGCGGATTTGATTGAAAAAACTGCAGACATAATATCGACGGAAGGACGCGCAAAGTTTAACGCTTATCAGGAATTCGGCGACGTTGATATGTACAAAGGAATAACTTTTTGGTCGCCGAATATCAATATTTTCAGAGATCCGAGATGGGGACGCGGTCACGAAACTTACGGCGAAGATCCTTATCTTACTTCAATAATCGGCGCTGCGTTTATACGCGGCCTTCAGGGAAAAGATAAAAATAATTTAAAAACCGCAGCCTGCGTAAAACATTTTGCACTACATTCCGGCCCGGAAAATGACAGACATCATTTTAATGCAGTCGTAGATAAATATGATTTATGGAATACCTATCTTGCGGCTTTCGAATATGCCGTAAAAGAGACCGCAGTTGAAGGCGTTATGGGCGCGTATAACAGTTTGTACGGTCAGGCTTGCTGCGGTTCGGAATTTCTTTTAAAAGATATTCTAAGGCATAAATGGGGTTTTGACGGTTATGTAGTGTCCGATTATAATGCCATACAAAATATTCATGAAAACCATAAAATCACAAAAAATGCCAAAGAGTCTGCCGCTTTAGCGATAAACGCCGGCTGCGATTTGGAAGCCGGAAATACTTTTGCGTCGGCAGTTCAGGCCGCGCGCGAAGGATTGATAAAAGAGGAACGTATTGACGAAGCGGTGCGGCGTCTTATAGTAACGCGTATGCGTTTAGGAATTTTTGATTCTGAAAATAAATCGCAATATTGTTCAATTTCATATAAAACGGTAGATTGCGCCGAACATAAAGTTTTTAATCTCGAAGTTGCAAAAAGAAGCGTGATAATGCTTAAAAATAACGGAGTTTTGCCGCTTGACGCATCAAAATTTAAAACAGTCGGAGTTATCGGCCCGAATGCGCACAGCCGACGCGCATTAGAAGGAAATTATAACGGTACTGCAAGCCAATATATAACAGTTTTAGACGGAATAAGAAAAATAATTTCCGAAAGCGGCGCGCAGGTTCTTTTTGCGGAAGGCGGATGCCTTTTTAAAGATTCAAAAGAAGATCTGACAAAAAACAACGACTGTTTGGCAGAAGCATATACGGTCGCAAAAATAAGCGACGTAAACATCGTGTGTCTTGGCTTAGACGGAGATATTGAAGGGGAAGAAGACGAAACGCCGGGAAAAACTCTTGTAAGAGGGGATAAACAAAATATAAATCTTCCGCAAACGCAGCAAAGACTTTTGAAGACGGTTATTAAAGCTTCGCGCGGAAAACCCGTAATAGTCGCAGTTATATCAGGAAGCGCGCTTGACTTGAGCTTTGCGGATAAACATGCCGACGGAATTTTTCAATCTTTTTATCCGGGCGCATTAGGCGGTATGGCAATAGCAGAGGCAATATTTGGAAAATTTAGTCCTTCGGCAAAACTTCCCGTAACTTTTTACAAAAAAACCGAAGACTTGCCGGCCTTTGACGATTACAATATGAAAGGCCGCACTTACAGATATTTTAAAGGCGAAGTTTTATATCCTTTCGGTTTCGGATTGGGCTATTCAAAATTTCATATAAGCGATTTAAAAGCCGACGATAAAAGCTGTGCGGTAAAAGTCAAAAATACCGGCAGTTTTGACGCTTTTGAAACGCTGCAAGCATACATAATTTCGCCGGGCCAAAAAGAAATAAGAAATCTCTGCGGAGCGCGTCCCGTATTTTTAAAAACCGGCGAAGAAAAAGAAGTAAAAATCACTTTTTCCAAAACCGCCTTTTCGCGTTATAATGACAACGGAGATTTATACAAAATCAAAGGCGAGCACATCTTAACCGCAGGCTTCACCCAGCCCGACAAACAAAGCATAAAATTGTACGGGCAAACACCCCTTGTTACAATAATAAAAATTTAAAGGTTAAATCCGAGCGCGAGTCGTCTGATTTGTTTCCCGCTAAAGTCAGCGATTTCGTAGTGTGATTAAAACACAATCTTTTTTAAACTTATGTAAGAATTTGACCGGATACTTTAAAAATGTTAGCATAATCGTACTATGAGTACGAAAACAACAACATTTTTAAAGAAACTTGACTTTATTTTGCCAAATACCGTAGCTTTGTCGTCTTGGTTGAAAGAGCAGGGCATATCCAATGACTTGCAACAGAGATATAAAAGAAACGGTTGGTTAAAACCTATTGGTACAGGCGCTTTTTTAAAGTTTAGCTCTAAGAAAGCAAGCTTTACCGGCGCGGTATATACTTTACAAAAGCAGGCAGATTTAAGCGTTCATATAGGCGCTATGGCTGCATTGGTATTGCACGGTAAAACACATTACGGCAGATTTAAAAATAATTGGCAGCTGTTTGCAAACAGAGGTGTAATATTACCGAAGTGGTTTAAAAAATACGATTTTGGCAGTAATGACCGTTGGAAGCTGTTTAATACTGATTTTTTACCTGAAGGTTTAGCATTACAAGAATACGATACCGGAAATTTTACCGTAAAAATCTCACAGTTAGAACGTGCCGCGCTTGAGGCTTTATATTTAGCGCCCAAAGACGCAGGCTTGCAGGAAATGTACGAAATTTTCGGACAGTTGAGAAATTTAAGACCAAACGTATTGCAAAATCTCTTAGAGCAATGCAAATCCATAAGAGTTAAAAGATTGTTTATGTTTTTAGCCGAAAAGCAAAGGCAAGCTTGGTTTAAGCGTTTAGATTTATCAAAGATATATTTAGGCAGCGGAGCGCGAAAAATTACGAAAAACGGAAAGTTTGACAGTAAATATAATATCGTTATTGAGGACTTAAATACAAATGAATAAAAAAAATTATTCTCTCCAAGCACAATTACTGATTTCGGTTTTGCCTTATATCGCCGAAGAGAAGATTTTTGCCTTAAAGGGCGGAACTGCCATAAACTTCTTTGTCAGGAATTTTCCGAGAGTATCCGTTGACATAGATTTAACCTATACCGGCTTTGAAGGCAGGCAAGAGGCTTTTTCAAACATAAACAATGCATTGAATAGGATAGTAAAGAAACTGAAGTCAGACAAATTTGGGGTTAATATAGAGAGGAACAAATCTGATATGTGGAAAGTCCAATGCTTTAAACAAAATGCGGAAATCGTCATAGAAGTAAATTACATAGTCAGAGGCATAGTTTATCCTATGCAGGAATTGCAGGTATGCCAAAAAGTCAGCGATCTTTACGGTTTTGCCGAAATGCAGGTCATATCAAATGCTGAACTTTACGGCGGTAAAATATGCGCGGCTCTTGACAGACAGCATCCGAGAGATTTGTTTGATATTAAAATATTGTTTGAAAATGAGGGAATTACAGATGAGATAAAAAACGGATTTATCGTTTGTATGCTGTCCGATAACGGCGCTCCTTATGAACTTCTGAACCCTAATATTCATAATAGGCAGGAATTGTTAAATTCAGAGTTTAGCGGAATGACCGAAATAGAATTTAAATACCAAGACCATGAAGAAACTTTACGGAAACTTATAAGGACGCTGCATAAATCTTTTACCAAAGCCGATAAAGAGTTTATTCTTAGCTTTTTCTCTTTGCAGCCTAAGTGGAATTTGATTGATATCTCAAATCTTTATAAGCTGCCTGCAGTGCAATGGAAAATCAAGAATTTAGAGAAAATGTCTAAAGACAAATTTGAAGAGAATTTAAGAAAAATTAAAGAAGCTTTGAATGTTTAAACCAGATATTCCATTAGACAACTTTAGCTCTAATGGAATATCTGGGATTAAACATACCCTTCAAGTTCGGCTTCAAGCT
>JAISDI010000117.1 GCA_031264895.1 Endomicrobium sp.
TCAAAAGCGCGGGTTCAAAAGGCGATACTCTTGGCGGTAAAATTGTCGTTTTGGCCCAAAATGTTCCGGTAGGTCTCGGAAGTCATACTCAGTGGGACTTGAAACTTGACGGGCGGCTTGCTCAAAGCCTTATGTCAGTACAGGCAATAAAAGCCGTAGAGTTCGGAAGCGGAACAAAGCTCGGCAGTCTGCCGGGTTCATTGTCTCATGATGAGATTTTTTATAATAATAAAAAAGGTTTTTACAGAAATACTAACAGATCTGGCGGCATTGAAGGCGGCATAAGCAACGGCGAACCAATAGAAATTACCTGTACGATGAAGGCCATACCTTCTCTTTCAAAACCTTTGCGTTCGGTAAACATAAACACTAAAAATTCGGAAAAAGCAGAAGCCGTAAGAAGCGATGTCTGCGCGGTGCCGGCTGCCGGAATTGTTGCGGAGGCTGCAGTAGCGCTAGAACTTGCAAAAGCGATGAAAGAAAAGTTCGGCGGAGATTCGATAGAAGACATGAAAGAAAATTTCAATTCGTATATATCGCGCATACAGGTGATATAAATGAACCTCGTTTTTACGGGTTTTATGGGTACGGGAAAGACTTCCGTAGGTAAAATTGCCGCTGAAAAGCTCGGACGCATGTTTTTTGATACAGATTCCATGATAGAAGACAGTACGGGTCAAAGCATAAGCGAAATTTTTCAAAGTTCCGGCGAAGAAGTTTTTAGAAAATTGGAAGCTGAAACCGTAAAACTTGCCGCGGGCATGGACAATATTGTCATTTCATGCGGCGGAGGCGTTGTAATAAATCCGGCAAATATGGATGCTCTCAGAAAAAACGGGATAATAATAAACTTGTTTGCCTCTCCGGAACATCTGCTTGAAAGAATCAGCGCGGATGACAAAAGGCCTTTAATTGCGCGCGCTTTAGATCCGCTGGGAGAAATAAAAAAACTGTTATTGCAGCGCAAAGACGCATACAAAAACTGTGATTTTGCTTTTAATACCGAAGGGCTTACTGCGCAGCAGTGCGCCGAAGAGATTTTAAATGACGAAAATGTGCGCAAGCTTATAATAAGAGGATGCAGATGAAACTTTGTATTGTTAAAATTTTATGCGTTTTGTTTGTATCTATTCTTATTTATGGGTGCGGCGGCAGAAAACAAATAGATGCTAATATTCTTAAAGACGGAGATATAATTTTTCAAAACAAAAAATCCAAGTCTTCCGAACTTTTGACGGCTTTAAGCGTTCCGGAATTCAATCATACGGGAATATTGTTGTCAAGAAACGGAAAATGGTATGTTCTTGAAGCGTCGCAGCCGGTGGAACTTACTCCGGTTTCAAGCTGGATAAATTCCGGCGACGAAGATTTATACGTTATCAAACGTTTAAAAGAGGCCGATACGCTTTTTAATGAAGAAAATAAAGAGCGGTTCAATAAAGCCTGCAACAGTTATTTGGGAAAACCTTATGATTCTCATTTCAGCTGGTCGGATGATGCTTTTTATTCATCCGAACTTGTCTGGAAAATATTTAAGGCGGCTTTTGATATAGAACTTTGCAGCCTTCAAATTTTGGGAGATTTTGATTTGACTTCATCGGAAACCAGAGAAAAAGTCAAAGAGATTTACGGCAATAAAGTTCCTTTATATGAAGAAGTCATTTCGGCAGAAGCGCTTTTTAATTCTTCCCAGCTGATAACCATTATGGATAACGGCAAGTGAAAAGCTTACTATATTATATAGGTGTATTTTTAATTCTGATATCGGTTTCTGCCTGCTCTAAAGAACTTCACGAAGGCGACCTCGTTTTTCATTCTTCCGCATCATCGCAAAGCAAAGCAATACAGCTGGCCACGCATTCAAAATACAGTCATGTCGGGATTTTGTTCAAAAAAAACGGCGAATGGCGCGTGCTTGAAGCCTTAGAAACCGTTCAGTACACGCCTTTTCATCTATGGGTCAAACAGGGCGTTAATTCCGGATATGCGGTAAAAAGGCTGAAAAATGCCGACAAAGCATTGGATGCAAAAACCGTTGAAAAAATGCGTGCAACGGGAGAAAGTTTTATCGGGAAAAGTTATGATTATCGTTTCGAATTGTCGGACGAAAGATTATATTGTTCCGAACTTGTCTGGAAAATATATAAAATGGTTTTAAACGTTGAAATAGGAAATCCAGCTGAAGTTGAAAGCTTTGATTTTTCAAGCGAAGAAGTCAAACGCAAACTCGATGAATATTTTGGCGGTAAAGTCCCTAAAAACCATGACAAAGTCATTTCGCCGGCAGAAATATTTGACTCCGTTTTGCTTAAAATGGTCATTGAAAAATAGCTGCGCGCAAACGCTGTCGTTCTGATTTGCCGCCTGCTAAGGCTTGTCGTTCTATTTTGCCGCCTGCTAAGGCAAATTGACTTGAAAATACAAAAATTATACAATTATCAATGTTTATGTAAGTATGAATCGAGGGGTATGCAATGTACAGAAAAATAGCGGCTTCTTTTATATGTCTGGTCAGTTTGGTTTCGGTATCTTTGGCAAATAGTCTTTACATATTGGACAGTCCTACTACCGGAATTTTAAATTACGGCAGTTATGATGTAAGTTTCAGATTTTTTGGCAGAGGCAGTGTGCAGACAAGGCTGGACTTTGGCGTTTTCAAGTTTATGTATGTAGGGATAGCATGGGAATTGGACGATTTTATCGGAAATGAAAATGCGAAGATCGCGGTTCCCGCGCTGTCGGTTAAAATAAGATTATATGAAGGTAATATGGCCTGGCCGAGCTTTGCAATAGGATATGACGGTCAGGGTTATTTTTATGATCAGGATTATGACGATGATTATAGGCAAAGGGGCAAAGGGCTTTATCTTGTTGCCGGCAGGGAAGTATTTTTTGAAGGTCTAAATGTAAATCTTGGCATGAACATGAATAATTTTAAGGAGCCGGGAGTACACGGTTTTGTGAATGCTATAATACCAGCTCCGTTTGCCAAAGATACGTTTTTTTTCATGGCCGAGTATGACAATATCGGTTATTTTCCGGATGCGAGACTGAATTTCGGTTTAAGGCTTACCCTTACGGAAGCCGTAGATATAGATTTTATGATGAGAGACTGCTGGGGGAAAGAAGCAGACGATAAATTCCCGAATGAAAGAGTTTTTAAAGTAAGCTATTCCGGAAAATTTTAGAGGTATACATGAACAATTCTTTTGACTTTGAGCAACCGATAATTGAGATAGAAAAAAAGATAGACGGCCTCAAAACTTCTTCGGGAACGGACGGCGTCGACTATTCGGAACAAATCGAGGATTTAGAGAAAAAAAAGCAGGAATTAAAACAAAAAATATACGCTTCTTTAACGCCTTGGCAGAGAATACAGATAGCCAGACATCCACAAAGACCCTATTCCACCGATTACATAAAAATCATATTTGAAGATTTTATAGAACTTCACGGCGACCGAGTTTTCGGCGATGACAGCGCTTTGCTGTGCGGCATGGCTTCCATTGACGGCAGGCCGGTCATGGTAATAGGCCACCAGAAAGGAAGAACTCTTCAGGAAAACATGGACAGAAATTTCGGCATGGCTCACCCTGAAGGTTACCGTAAAGCCATGAGAGTTATGAATCTTGCCCAAAAATTTAACAGACCCATAATAACTTTTATTGATACGTCCGGAGCATACCCGGGCATTGCCGCCGAAGAAAGAGGACAGGCCGAGGCCATAGCCGGAAATTTGAGAGATATGTCTGATTTGAAAGTTCCGGTTTTCAGCATTGTGATAGGCGAAGGCGGTTCCGGCGGAGCTTTGGGCATAGGAGTGGCAAACAAAGTTCTAATGCTTGAAAATTCTTATTATTCGGTCATTTCTCCGGAAGGCTGCGCGGCTATTCTTTTCAGAGACGGTTCAAAAGCAATGGAGGCCGCAAAAGCCATGAAAATTACCGCCGGCGATTTGTTAAATCTTAAAGTTATAGACGAAATAATAAAAGAGCCGCTTGGCGGCGCGCATGAAGATCCGGAAAAAACAGCCTCAAACATTAAAGCGGTTTTAAATAAATATCTAAAGCAATATGAAGATATGACGTCCAAAGAAATTGCGGACGACAGATATGGCAAATTTAGAAATATGGGCATTTTTTCGGAGCCGGAAACGGTAAAAAAAGTTAAAGAGAAAACAAAAAAGCCTTCCGGAAAAACCAAAGAAAAAGCGAATAAAAAAAAGTAGTTAAAAAGGGGGAAAAGAATGGCATTAGTACCTGCAAAACAGATTTTGGAAGAAGCAAGAAAGAAAGGTTACGGAGTAGGAGCATACAACGTAAACAATATGGAACAGATTCAGGCGATTATGGAAGCCGCAAAAGAAACGCAGTCGCCCGTAATCATTCAGGCAAGCAGAGGGGCTTTAAAGTATTCCAATTTTACGTATTTGGGATATTTGATGAAAGCCGCAGTCATAGAAAATCCGGACATTCCGGTAGCTATGCATCTCGACCACGGCAACTCTCTTGAGTCGGCGATAAAAGCGATCGAACTCGGTTTTTCGTCGGTTATGATAGACGGTTCTCTGATGGAAGACGGCAAAACCGCTTCCACTTACGATTACAATGTCAAAGTTACAAAATCGGTTGTCGAATACGCTCATGCCAGAGGCGTAAGCGTAGAGGCCGAAATCGGCACACTTGGCGGCATTGAAGACGGCGTCGGTTCAGGACAGATACATTTGACCGATCCCCAGGAAGCAAAAAAGTTCGTCGAAGAAACCGGCGTTGATTCTTTGGCCATAGCCATAGGCACTTCGCACGGCGCATACAAATTTAAGGGAGCCGCAAATCTTGCTTTTGACGTGTTAAAAGAAATCAGAGGGTTGATTGACATTCCGATAGTTCTGCACGGAGCGTCTTCCGTTCCCCAGCAGCTCATTGACGAAGTAAACAAATACGGCGGGAAAATGCCCGGAGCGACAGGCGTCCCGATGGCAAGCCTGCAGGAAGCTATAAAGCTCGGCGTATCAAAAATCAACGTCGATACAGACGGAAGACTTGCGATCACTGCGGCGATAAGAAAGGTGTTTACGGAAACTCCGGAAAAGTTTGACCCGAGAGATTATTTGGGGCCTGCGCGCACCGCTCTTAAAAATCTTATAGTAACAAAAATGAAAGATTTTGCGACGTCAGGACATGCCGGAGATTATAAAGCCGTATCGCTTGAAGACATGAAAAAAGCCTACGCTTTAAAATAATTTTATTTATTGACAAGGTAATTTATCTCTGTTATAATCAGATGGTAAATTCGTAAGGAAGTTTAATATAAACTCAGGAGGGTGCAATGTCACTTTACGATGTAAAAAGAGTACAGTTGAGTTCAGTTATTAGGGTGTTCCCGATAGTGTTCTGTATTTTGGGCGCAGTAATCGGTCTTTTCACATTTTTCTTTTTCCCTACCGATTTGGCGGCAGGATTAGGATTTGGCCCCAGACTTTTGTCATGGTTGATTTTCGTAGTTCTTTATACCGTGATAATGGCAGTCGGCGCGATCGTCGTTGCATGGCTGTATAATTTTGTAGCGGCAAAAATGAATTCGGGAATAGTTATATCATTAGAACCTAAAGAATAAGATATTGTTGTTTCTCCTCAGAATTTGCCGGACATAAAGTTTTTATATTTATGTCCGGCAAATTAAAATCTTGCCTCTAAATATATTTTATAAGGGCGCCCCGTAATGAACTTAAGACTTAAGTTCACTCTTTCAGTTTCAATCCTTTTGCTTTTAGTTATTTTCTTCGTGTCCTACACGATTTTTTCAGCCCAAAAAAACTTTTTGACTTTGCAGTTTGAAGAAGACAGAGTAAGATCTTACAGATTTTTCTTTCATTCATGCGAAGAAGCTTTAAAATCAGAAAATGACAATCATATCGTAAGCATAATCGATTCTATCGTTTCGATACAAAAACCGGCAATAGTTTATGCCGGATACGTATCCGAAGATAAGAATATTTTTACTTCCAGAGATGACAGAAATATAGGTTCCGCTTTTGTTCTCAGAATAAAAAAAGTATTCTCCCCAAAAACCGACAGTTACGAATCTATTACCGGCGAACATATTTTTGAATATGCCGCCCCGATAATGTTTGGCGACAAATATAAGGGAACGCTTGTCGTGGGATTTTCGCAGGACTATATGGAATCGCTTATACAACAGGGAATTTCCCTGATTTACAAACAAATTAAAGCGGTTGCGTTTATCGCTTTGATTTTAGGGATATTCGGCGCCAATTTCATGGCGCGCCAACTCAGCAAGCCGATACAACTGCTTGCGCAGGCGGCAAAAAAAATAGGCGAAGGCGATATGGACGTAAATGTCGACGTTAAACGCAGCGACGAGCTGGGGGTTCTTTCAAAAACTTTTAACGAAATGATTATAAAAGTAAGAGAAACCGACGAGCTTAAAGACGGATTCGTTTCAAGCGTTTCGCATGAATTGAGGTCGCCTTTGGCGGCAATTGACGGTTACTGCGATTTGCTTATAGAAGGGGTCGAAAAAAACTATCCTCCGCAGCAGCAGCTTAAAGGCTTGAAAATCATAAAAGACGCCTCGATAAGGCTTACGAATTTTATTAATAACATTTTGGATCTGGCAAAGATGAAAGCAGGGAAATTCGAAATGAAAGCAGGTCCCGTTTTTGTAGATGAAATTATAAGGGAAATAACTTTGCTTTTCGAATCTCTGGCAGTTGCGCAAAACAAAATACTTTCTTTTAAACTGCCGCAATCTATGCCTCCGATCTACGGCGACAGCGAAAAAATAAAACAGGTCGTTACAAATCTCGTAAGCAATGCTTTTAAGTTTACCAAAGAAGGAGACGGCATTACAATAAGCGCAATGATCTCTCCTTCTTACGGAAATGATTTTGTGGAAATATGGATCGCAGATACGGGCATAGGTTTATCCAAGCGGGACACCGAAAAAGTTTTTGAAAAATTCTATCAGGTCAAAGACAGCGAATTCAAAAAACCGAAAGGAACGGGGCTTGGTCTTTCGATAGTATACGAGATAATAAAACTGCATCACGGACGCATATGGGCCGAAAGCGAACTCGGGGCGGGAACGTCGTTTAAGTTTGTTCTGCCCATAAGGAGCTGAAAACGAGACATGGCAAAGATTTTAATTATTGATGACGAACCTTTTCTAAGAGAGATGCTCAATGACATTCTTTCTTTGGCCGGCTATGAAGTCGTTAAGGCGTCAAACGGCAGAGAAGGCCTGCATAAAATACTTTCGGAATGCCCGGATATAGTTCTTCTGGACTGTTCAATGCCGGAGATGGACGGATACGAAGTTTTGACGCATTTGAGAAAAGAGCCAAAATTCAAGAATCTTCCCGTAATAATGCTTACAGCGATGAGCGGGGAAAACGAAGAAATAAAGGGTTTCAGTCTGGGGCTCGACGATTATATAACAAAACCGTTTAAATCTGCGGTTTTGCTTGCGCGGATCCGCACAATACTTGAAAGAAAAAAAATGAGCGTCGACTCAAATCCGCTTACTTCTCTTGCCGGAAACACGGCGATAAAATCCGAAGCTGAAAAACGTCTGCAACTGGGCAAGCAGTTTGCTTTTTTATATATAGACATTTCAAATTTTAAGAGTTTTAACGATAAATACGGATTTCAGCGCGGCGACGACGTGATAAAATATACGGCTGACTGTCTTTTGTCCGCGGTAAAATCCGATTTTGGCGAGGAAGATTTTGTAGGACATGTCGGCGGCGACGATTTTGTCATAATGACAATTCCCGCAAAAGCGGAAATTCTTGCAAAAAAAGTTATAGCTAAGTTTGATGCCGGCATAAAAGATTTTTATGATGAAATAGATAAAAAAAACGGCTATATTATATCTATTGACAGACAATATAATAAAAAGAGTTTTCCCATAATGACGGTTTCCGTGACGATCATATCCACGGATGTAAGCAACCTGCTGCATTTCGCAGATATTTCAAAACGTGCTGCGGAACTAAAGTCGGTGGCAAAACGCAATGAAAAAAGTTCTTATGTTTTTGAACGGAGAAAGTGAGGAAATTAATGATTGAAAATAAAATTGTCGTTGTGGATGACGACGAGGACATAAGAAGCCTTGTCAAAGACGTTTTGGAAGCAGAAAATTTCAAAGTTATACAGTGTCAGGATACCGACGAAGGGTATAAAAGAATATTGAAATCAAAACCGGACTTAGCTATACTGGATATAAAAATGCCTCAGATAGGCGGTATAGAACTTTGCAGGCTGTTAAGAGAAAACTCGGAAACAAAAAATATGCCGATAATAATGCTTACCGTGGAATCTTCCGAGACGGATAAGATCATAGGCTTTGGCGTAGGCGCTGATGATTATATAACAAAACCTTTCAGCAATAAAGAGTTTGTCGCAAGAGTAAAATCACTGCTCAGGAGAACAAACCGCAAAGAAGAATCCAATGTCTTAGAGTGCGACGGACTTACGATGAACCTTGATTCAAGAACCGTGTCGGTGAATAAAAAAGCGGTCGTTCTCCGTCCTAAAGAGTTCGATCTGCTTCACACATTTTTGATCAGGCCGAATTTTGTGTTAAACAGGGATTTCATACTGGAAAACGTTTTTGAGTATAATGTCGCGGTAACGACGCGCACGATAGACACTCATATTAAAAATTTGAGGCAAGCTCTAGGCCCGTGGAGCAAAAGAATAGAGACCGTCTTCGGAAGAGGATTTAAATTTGTCCCTGACCAAAACAACAAAAAGAAATAATTCCGCGAAAAACAAGGAAGATCTAAGCCAATACGATCCCCTTGTTTTTTCCATTGCCAAAAGATACGGCATGATGTTTCCGAATATCGAATTTGAAGAATTGGTTGCCGAAGGAAAGTTGGGTATTTTGGAAGCGTCTTTGAAATACAAAAACGATAAAAAAGCGGCTTTTTCGACTTATGCGTGGTTTTGGGTGATAAAAAATATACAGAATTATATCTCAAAAAATGTTAATATAATAGAAACTCCCCAAAGTGTAAAAAATACGCTGACTTCGATAAAAAAAATAATAGATGACAATGCGAAATCCGGTAAAAAAGTTTCGCTTGAGACCATTTCAGATATTCTCGGGATAGATATATCCGCAGTTTCAGATACTCTTGCTTTTGCGGGAAGCGTTT
>JAISDI010000133.1 GCA_031264895.1 Endomicrobium sp.
GCCAAAAACGGATCGCGACAAAAATAAGGCACACCGCCAAAAGTATGGCAGCGCGCCTTAAATATTTTTTGCCAGAAAGTCTGAACATTTTTTAATTTCTGCTTTCTATCACAAAGGTAAATTCCTCATCGGATGCGTTTATCGACGAGTCATATAATGGCGCGGCGATTATGGCGGGAACTTTGAACGTTCCCTCGGACGTAAGTTTAACTTTATAGCTAATTTTTCCGCCTGAAGAATTTACGGAGCCGTATAAAAGTAGTCTGTCTTCTCTTATGTCATAGTAGTCAAGCGTAAAGCCGCCGGAGGATTTTATTGAACCCGGAACTATGGTAAAACCGCCGGGTAAAATATCCGTAATAGCAACATTGGTTATTGTTGCGCCTAAAGAACGCGTTTGTATTGTAACGTCCATCTCGTCGCCAAGCATGCCTTTGTCATTTGACGAATGAGCAGAACCCAGCGCTGCCAGCATCTCGTCGCTTAGTACGTTAGAATAAGCGCGCATTATCAGCATACCGTTTGAGGTCGATTTTACTTCGCCTTTGTCAAAACCCTGCTGCGTGATTACGTAATATATATTAGCGGAACTATCCTTTACCTTAACGTTAAACTCTTTAACGCCTTGTCCGAACGAGGCCTCAAGCATTCCAAGACTGTTTTTTTCTAAAGTTAACTTTTGTTTGTCCGCGCTTACTTCAATATCGCCGTCTTTGACTATATTAGTTTTTGAATGAGCGTAAAGCGCAAGCATACCCGCCGCCGATGTCATCGTATTATAACGCTTATCGTTAATGGCGGACAGCATGCTTTGTATTATATCAGACGCTTTTCGTTCCTTCATAAGTTCCGGAAAATATAGGCCTATAATATAAATGTATTTTGCGTTTCTTGATAAACTGGAATCGTAATCATGATAGTATTTGTAAGCGGAAGTTTCGGCTTTATATTCTCTTATTATGCTTAAAGCCTTGTCGTCATTTTTAAGAAGTTTGTAAGCCGCGGCGACATAAACTCCGGTAACGCTTTCTTTCCATTTAGGGTCGTTTTTATTTAGCCACTCTTCAAAGTTCATAAGAGCATTAGTCATAACAACGCCGTTTTTGGCTACCAAGTAATGCGCGTAAGCCATATTACTTACCTTGTATTTGTCGAATGAATTATACTGCGCATAGTCCTTAACCCATGACAGCGCTTTGGCCTTTAAGTCTTTTGGGACATTATAACCCATTTCATCCGCTTCGGTAAGCATATGGAAGGCATATAAGGAAGGATATTCGCTGACATAACTTCCGCCGTCCCATAGCGAAAACCCGCCGCTTGCCAACTGTCTGAATTTAAGCTTTTCAATCACGCGCGCGAAAGCTTCTTTCGCTCCGCCTTCGTTACCTGAAGCTTTGTAGAAAACTATAGTAGGAAATATCTGGCTTGTAATCTGCTCTGTGCAGCCGTGCGGAAATTTTTCAAGATACGTTCCCAACCCTCCGGCCACCACAAGCGGATTTGCGGAAAGAGCTATTGTATTTTTTGAAAACTGGTCATAGAGTTCTCTTAAATCAAAATCTTTTATTTTTGCGCTGCCTTTTATCACGCCGTTATTTATTGTTACGCGCATCGCGCTGGCGGGACGCACGCTGAGAGTGATTTTGCGGGAAGCGGTTTCTTTGGGGTTTGCAAGCTCGGCGTCAAAAGATATTGCCGCATTGCCAAGCGTACTTCCGGCCTTCACTTTAAAATACACGGTTTTTTCCTGACCGTAAGGCACGTTTACGTTTTGCTTTTTTGCGCCTATTACCGACAAATTGTCAGATACTTTTATATTAACGCTGACATTGCCGTCTTTAGTATCCTCTTTATTATTTGATACTCTTACTCCGATATTAAATGTATCGCCCGGCGCGGCTGCCACAGGCCCCCCGGCAGACAATATTAAAGGCGCGCGCACCAATACTGCCCTGTCTGCGCTTGAGACCGCGCTTTGCGACGCGGCAACCGCCATAACGCGGATTTGTCCATTAAAATAATCAGGCACGTCATAAGAGTAAACGGCCTCATTCTGTGAAGCGTCCAAAATACCCGACCAGAAGACTACGGGTTTTTCCGTTTTTCTTGCAAACGGGTTTAAGCCTGCTTCCAAAAGCTCTCTTGCGGCTTCGTAATCGCCGCCTATGCCGTAAACTTCTTTTATAAGTTTGTTGTCTGGCATAATAAGGTCCCACATTTGGTATGTTATTACGCCTAAGACGGTTTTTCTAAAAAAATGGGCTATGGGTTTGGGCAGTTTATATTTTGCCACCTGCAAAATGCCTTCGTTAACACCGTAAATTATAATTTTTGACGGCGTTGAAGTTTTGTAAGAAATATCAATCCTGTTGCCGGGCTTGACAAGTTCCGGAGTTCCAAGCGTGATTGACGACATATATTTTACCGGTTTTATATTAAAGTGAGCCGCCGCGTAGCTGTGGGGACTTGCAAGAAGTTCTTTAGAGTCCATGCTTCTTAAAAATGAAACATTGACATACGCGCCGCCGGTAAGTTCTTCCGGCACTTTTATACTTTGCTCGGAACTGTTGGTTGTCGTTTTAAACCATTTGTATGCGTACACTTTATCTTTTTCTATGGTTATAAGTCCGGCGCCGGTAAAAGGCGCAATTATGTTAAGTTTCAATACGCCGCCCTGTTCAATGGCGTCTTTTTCAAGGTTAAGTTTAAGTTCAACATTGCGTTCAAGGTCATAAGCCACGTTCGCATTTCCTGAGACAAAAAATTCAAGCCGCATAACGGCTTCGTCTTCGTTATTCACTATTTCAAGCGCGTACTGACCGGGATTTTTAGTGGGCAAAGTATAAACGGAGCCGTCTTTTTTAATATTAAAATCTTCAATGCTGAAAAGAGACTCGTTTAATACGGACTGATAACGGAATGAATTTCCATATGCGGATCTGACCGGCACCGACACATACTGCCGGCTCAGAATTCTTATCTTAAACGGGCCGGGTTCTATTTTGTTAAGGTCAGGATCTATGGCTATAAAGTTTACGGTTTTTTTGGAATTATGCGGCATATAACTGAGGTCTGCGTCCGTTTTATACCCCACAATATATTTGTTTGGCGAAACCAGCCGCGTAGACATCGCCGTAACGCTGTGTCCGCTTTCCTGCTCAAAGGCTTCCGCCCAGAAAGTAAGGCTGTAAGTACCCTTTTCAAAACTGCTCAAATCTAATTCTTTTGTGACTAAACCATATTCAGAGGTAGTTTCTTCAAATGCAATCTCTTCAAAACGCGAGGTGGCTTTACTGCGTATAACGTCAGAGAACGAATAATCTTTATACTGCTCAAACCGAAACTTTGACGGGCGCAGCTGCATTTTTATATTTACCGTATTTCCGGCGGCAGGCGTACCGAACAGATTTTTAACCGTTACTTTACCCGTAAGGCCCGTAACCGGCTGCCAGCCTTTTCTTGAGGAGCCTTCTATGCCTGTGTTTATTTTAATTTTATCTTCTTTAAATTCTTCCACATTAAACGCTGTGCCGGAAATATACTGGCCGTCTTCATCGTAAACGCTGATTTTGTATTCACCGGTCGGCGAGGAAAGAGTCGTATTAAAATTGAAATCTTTAAATCCTTCCGCAGTCAAAGAAACGGTTTTTTCAAACACGGTTTTGTCGCGCGCGTCTTTTACCGTAACTTTTATAGGAAGGCCGGCGGTGGACGTCCAGTTCCTGTTCTTTGTTATAAGCGCGAAATTAACCAAATCGCCCGGACGGTATATGCCGCGGTCCGTAAAAATAAAAGCGTCCAGTCCGCTCTTTTGAGCATAGCCCGCGCCGGATGTGTCAAAGCGCGAGTAGCTTACTTCTCTTTCGCTTCGGTCAACGGGTATAAAAGCGTAGTCCGAGCCTTTGCTTACCACAAAAGCGACAGGTTTTTTCTCCGCGCCCAAAGACGAAGACACTTCAAAAACCGCAATGCCGTCGCTGTCAGTATACACGGTTTTAAGCGCTGTGCCGTTGCGCGATATAAGTTCGGCTTTAGCGCCGGAAAGCGGCTGCTGGTCAACTATGGAAAGCGCAAACAGTTTAAGTTTTCCGTCAGTTTCCTTTTTATACATAAGTCCGATGTCTGTGATGGTAATTAATCTTTTTTGGCTTATGCCGTCTGAAGCCGCGTCCACCAAAAATATGCCCAAATCGCCGCGTTTAAAATATTCTTTTAAATCAAGCGTAAAAAAGTTAGGTTTAATGCCTGTGTCGGTAAGAGAAATCTTTTTGCTGAAAATACTTGAGATGTCACTTTCATTAAACCGGCTTGGTTCGATGCGATAATCTTCATCTTCATAGTAATCATCGTAGTCATCATAATATCTTGTTCTGCTTTTGGAGCCGAAATATGGATTTTTAATATCGCCGCCTGTCTGCGCTATAAGATGATTAACGCTTCCGGGCAAAATTCTGGATACTTTTACGTCTACAGAACTTAAACCCTGCGAAACAAAATTAAGTATGTGTTCAGAACTTAAAGGTATTACGGAACCCGAGCCGAGTATCTGCAGCCTTTTAGACAGTATGCCCATATGCGCCACAAATTCCTTTTTCTCATCAGTTGAAAAACCGCCTTCGGACGCCATTCCGGGATTAAACAGAACATATACGTAATACGCGCGGGCAGAGCTGTTCACATCGTCAATTATTTTGAAGAAAGGGTTTGTCGTATTTGCGGGTATTGCTTCAAGGTTAAGCTCTTTAGCGTTTTCAAGCGCGGCGCGCACATCTTCCATGTTTGCATTTTGCCAGTTTTTAGCGTCTTCGTAGGGCAAAAGCCATGCCTTAATTTTATTGTTGCTTAAAAGAGTTTCCGAGTTAAGAATGTCAGTGGACTCAACGCTCAAGTTATAGTTTGCGCCTATTTCTGACGGAGAAATAACTTCAACTCCTTTTATATTAAAAAAACTGTCGGAAGAATCTATCTGCATAGATTTTTGCTCGTTCATTGAGTCAAACTTTACGCTGAGATCCGCATTCTGCGGCTTTGACTTAAGCATTACAGGCTCAAAATTCAGAAGCATTATCCTATCGTTCTGGTCAAAACTAATATTTGGGGAAACGGTTTTTTGATCTATGGTAAGATTAACGCCCTTTTTTGCAGCTTCGCGGTCAACGGGAAAGTTAAAGCGCACTCGCGCGGTAAGCGCCAACTGCCGTTTTTGTTTGGAGGGGAAAACCGCAAGTTTATCTATAAAAATATCGTTGTGCGCAGTAACAAATTCAAGGTCATATTTATCTATCAGTACGTTTGGTTCAAACAGCGCTTTGTCCAGTTTTATTTTATATTTTTGCGCGACAGTCCATTCTTTCTCGGGAATAAAATATAAAATGCTGCCGCGAACGCTCCACTTACCTCTCAGTTCCGGCGTAATGGCGATAAGAGCGTCCAGTTTACTCGGATCGGCGGCGCATTCTTTATTTACCGGAGAGGGCGCGCCATAGTCCGAACTTTTAAATTGTATAATCACATTATCGGGCTTTGCAACGAACGTATTGCCGTCTTCATCTTCGGATATCGTTGAAGGAGACGGAGCTTTAACGGCAGCCTTAAATGAATAAGTGGAATCTTTAACTCCCTGCGCGGCCGGTTCAGGCGCGGAGTCTGAGGATAATGGAGCTTTTTTTAAACCATAAAAAATTGCCGCTGCAAAAAATATGACGGCTATAGAAAACAAAATTATAAGATATTTTCCAGTCCGTGACGGCGCGGTTGATGTGCTTTCAGTCTGTTTGTCAGGCATTTTTTCCATAAAAACTCCTCATTTTATACAAGAATTAGTCTCATTATATATAAATAGTTGTTTTTATCAAAATCATTGTTTTTAAAAATAAATTTGCTGTTGTTTTGTTATGGATGAGAATGTTTATGAAAAATATTGTATTAGATGCTAAAATATGTTTTAAGTAATATAATCAATAGTATTGCTTGGAAATATTGGCAGGGAAAGGGATAAAAATAATATGAAAATAGCATTGGCGCAAATTAATGTAAGGCTTGGGCAGATAGAAAAAAATTATTTGAAGATAGTTGAAATGTCGCGGCTTGCA
>JAISDI010000145.1 GCA_031264895.1 Endomicrobium sp.
GCGTTTTCAGCGGCCGGTTTAGCTTTGGGAATAGCAATTCCTTTTACGCTTCCTCTGGCTTTTGTTTTCGCCGCGCCTTTGGCTTTAGTATCAGGCGTAATTTTAATGTTTGCTTTCGACATTTTAACACATGCGGTATATAATGCCATAGTATCAAGCGACGCAAGGCTTGAACTTGCGGAAACATCAGGCACTGACGGGCGTTTCAACAGTCCGCTCACGATCAAAGACAGCTGGCGTCAGTTTAAATTGTATATAAGCAGATCGGATCTTAAATCTTTTTACACAGCGTTTAGAGATATTGTGGTAATGCCTATTTTCGAAGAAAGTATCTTTAGGTGGGCGCCGCTGATACTTGCCTCGGTTACCGGATTAAATCTTCCGGCGCTTTTATTTATAAGCGGACTGGTTTTTATTTATGCTCATACGCAAAGAGGATTTGTTCCTTACTATAATCCCGTAAAAGAAACAATGGAATCTCCGATATCGGATAGGAAAGGTTTGATAGATCTGACTATCTCCACAGTGATTTTTTCGCTTGCGGCTTTAATACCGTTTGGCACATTTATTCAAGGTTTGACCGGATATTCTTCAGTATTTCTGTCCACTTTCCCCGTGTTTGCAATATTAGCTCATTCGCTAACAAACCTTTTTATAATTGCCGGAGTTTATGATATTTATAAGAAACCCATAATACAATTTTCAGAGTTCAGAAATCCGTTTGTGTCGCAGCGCAGTAAAGTGGCAAAACTTTTGTCCGGATTCAAAAACGCTTCGCCATATGCAAAAAAAGGCCGTTTCGAAGAGGCTTTCTCGGATGCGCAAGATATTTCGGAAGTTATGCGCACAATTGAAGATTTGTCGCGGGAAGGGTTCAATGTATATGAATTAGGAATCGACGGACTTCTAAGTAAAAAAATCAATTCCGGAATGAGCCATCTTGAAGCCGCAAAAGAATTATTGGAAGAACTGAAAAAACTTGACGAGCAAGGCGCCGGCATAAAAGATAAAGCCGAAAAAAATAAAATCGCGTTAGCCGTACATGTATTTTCGTTTACTATGAAAGTCGGTGAAAACGAAAGCATTGAACCCTATCCCGGACATGATCCCGATTTAAAAGATTTTTTTGATATCCAGATAGAAATAGCTAAAGTTCTTGGCGCAAAAGCGCTTACCGTACATCTTGTCGACGTATTGGACAAGCCGGAAAATTTAAACGCATACGCAGAATTTGTAAAAAAAGCCGCAAAAGAGGGAATTACCGTAAATTTTGAAAACTCTTTCAAAAAACTTTCTAACCAGAAACCCGATAATGTCGAGGATTTTTATCCCGCTCTGCTCAAAGAAGGATATATTGAAAATGAAGCTTTTATAAAAAATATGACGCTTATCAGAGATTTGCTTTCTGACGAAGAACGGAAGTATTTAGGCGTTACGTTAGATACTTCGAAAGCTTTAAATTCGTATACGCATTCTCTCGGCCTAAATACTTCCGATAAAGAAATTAACAAAGAGCTTGAAAAAATAAGCCTTTTTAATCTTATTGACTATTATAAAGCTTTGAAAGCCGCCGGATTTGCAATAAACAATATTCATATTTCGCATTTTAGCGCATCGCTTTCAAAATTCAAGAAACAAGCATTACCGTCAAAAGTATTTTATGATAAATCCGGTTTAGACAATACCGATAATCCCAATCTTGACATGTTAAAATTTTTAGAGTTTCTTAAAAGTGAAAATTATTCGGGCAGTCTCAATCAAGAAACGCCGTACAGAATAGCCCCTAAAAAACCGTCAAAATATGCGGAAAAAATTCTGACTCTGTCGGAGAAAATTCAAGAGCAGGAAAGACGTCTTGCGTTAGAGAAAAATAATGCGGAGTTAAAAGAAGAATACGAGCAAAATTTCTATTTATTGCTTAAGGATGTGTATAACGTTAATTCGGATTTGAGTCTTGACGAGGTTTTAGCAAGAATAGAGTATTTGACCGGCCTCTTTTTAAATTTTAAAAAATACATCGACGAGGTCAACCCAACGGAGACCGTTCATGAAAATTCTAAGTATAAGAATACCGTCAGAAATTTGCGTAATTTTTCCGACCTTTCGCCGGAAAGCAAAGACAATGCCGGACTTTCAGAGATTCACGGACTTTCAGAGATTCACGGGAGTATCAAAAATTTTACCGGCTTGACCGAAAAGATCGGCATTATTTCCGCCGCGACCGACTTGACCGAATTGACCGCCGCGATCGACGCGATTTCCGCAGCCAGAGACTTGACCGCGCTCGACATTGACCTTGACCTTATTTCCATCGCGCTCGACGAGGCCGATATCGACCTTCGTTCCGCCGTGGAGTACTTGGTCGAAGAGATCTTCATTATTTCCACTCTGACCGGCTTGACCGACGAGGCCGCCATTATTTCCGCCATAACAAACATTGTCGACGCTTTAAAAAAAGCAAAGGCAAATCAAACCGGAGCCTCAGTCATCCCTGCTTTTCAATCTTTCATTCACAATTACCAATTAAGTATAGAGCCTGCTATAGTCGAATATATGGCGCTCGCGCAAAAATTGATAGAAAACGAAATTGTAAAAAATAGTTCAAATAAAAACGCTATTGAAAAGCTTTTCAAGGACAATTACGGGAATTTATACGACTCCGTAATAAACGTAGAGCCTTTGTCCGGCGGACGTTCCGGCGTATACAATAAGCCGTATAAAATAACCGTTATCAAAGACGGCGCGGAAAAAGCGTATATTTTAAAATCAATAGAACTTATCAGAGAAAAACCATACGGTATTATTGAACGCAGAACTCCGAAATTTATAACCGATATAGTTAATTATCTTGCCGGTAAAGGCATTCCCGTAGCAAAAATAAATAAAACCAAAGACGGCACTTTTTACGTTATGCCGCAAAACAATGACAAATATTTTTACATATTGATGGACAATGTAGATCATTTTGAAGTTTCATCGCACGAGGATTATAGCGACTCTCATTTCGAGCGGACGTTTCAACTTATTTCCGATATGCAAGAAGTTCTTAAAAATTTCCCAAGCGATGAGGAGTTAAAGCAAACCGCAAGCCAAAACCGCTGGCATTTTGAAGAGGATATAGCGGACAACTTTTTAGACGGGTTAAAGGATAAAATTCCGGAAGAAGATTTTGCCTTGCTTGAAAAAGCTATAAGCGAAATGAAAAGAAATTTCGACAGACTTCCGAAAGATTTGCCTAAAACGTTTGTCCATAACGATATTCGTCTGGCAAATGTGGCATCCGACGGGATCTTCAGAGCCGGTAATGTTTTGTTCGACGAAAGCGGAGCTATAACCGGAGTGATAGATTTTGAAGGTTTCGGATATACGCACAGGGTCGTCGAACTTTTTAATCTTATCATAATATCTAAAGGAAACGGGTACGAGTCTATAGCAAAAAATAATACGGCTAAGATGCTGAGCTATTTTCAGGAGTACCAAATAAAAAAAGGCAGGCAGCCTTTGACTCAAGACGAAATAAAATTATTCGTCGAATTGATGAGGACACATGTCATCAAGCAAACCAAAAATGTAGCGACAGATTCCGGTAAAGGAATCGAAATTCTTAAAAAATTTATGAACGAATACGACGAAAGCGGCATAGGATCATTATGCGCTTATCTCGACCCCAAAAACATTGCCAAAGAACAAATAAAATCAGGGAAAAATTTGGCTGCTGCCATAATATTTTTGGCAAAACAATTCGATTATAAAGGTTTAGAGAAAAAGATTTCCGATTTCATAACATCAGGAAATAGAGGATTATTGTTACTGTTTTTATTTATAACGCCGCTTCTTTACATGTTTACGCATTATTATCTGGCCGATAGTGTCAAACATGTGAACACTTATATAAAATCTGTCGAAGATACTCTCTCCGGTAATTCAAATAAAGACGGATATGAATCGCTGCCGGCAGCGGAAAATGCCCCGCGAGAAGCGCCGGTTGCAGATGGTACGACGTCAAAAAGAAGAAGTTTGTTATTTTCTTTAATAATAACTTTAGCGATATTGAGCGCATTTTACGAAGAGAATAAACGTGAAAGACGCAAAGAGTTGATCCTGCACGATTCGCAGCGAAACTGGGAGGAAATGTTAAATATTTTCGGAGTCGTTTATTCTGACGCGTCCGGCAATGTCTATACCAACGTATATTTTATGAAAATCGGCGACTCTTTAGACGGCGAACGCCTGAAAAATGCCGGCGGCTGGAGAACGGCAGGACAAGACGTTTGGTTTAGCGAACGTAACGGAGCTTTGTATATTTTTTCGGATGCAAAAACTCAAAAGTTGATAGAAGATTTTTCAAGTCTCATTTCTTCGCAGGGCAAATTTTCCGGCTCGCAAAAAGTTATAAACCTCATAAAGAAAACTACGGGCATCAGTTTGGACAATGTAAAGCCGGCGATCATCGTAGACCATAACTCGCAGGATAATTACGGAAGTTTTAACGAAGACGGAACGCTGGTCGTAAGCGCAAATGTTTTAGGCGGGGAAAGATCGCAAATATTTTCAAATTTAGAAAAGTTCGGCGGGATAAGAAATTCTCATGCAAAGGCTCTTTCGGAAGAAATTTATATGTATGCGGATAATGTAACCTCTTTAGAAGAACTTCAAGATTATCTTGCCTTATTAAATGCCGTAGAAGGCAAAAATCTTGTAGTCGATTTTGAGATTTTTAAAGACGTTAATGAAGAAACCGTGTCTAAGATCTTAAAGCTTGCAAGAAGTAACGGCATCAGAATTTTTGCAAACGAAAACAATACGGAAACCGTTACGCAGAAAGAAAAATTGGAAAGAAGAAATTATATGATAAAGCTTGGGTTTAGCGGCTACATTTCGACCGAAAACGGCAAAATGCACAAATATGATTATATCCGCGCAAATTCGCAAGAAATAACGGTGGTTGACGATTATGACAATGAAGAACAGCTTGAAGAGGGACTAAAAAATGCAGGACAAAACAAAGCCGTTAAATTAAGCCAGTTCTTAAATGTATTTAACGGCCAAGACCGTTCTCTCACGGGGAGAGTTGCCGCGCTTGAAATTTTTAAATCGGCCATATTAAAATTCTATAAAAACAGAAGCACTGATCCCGATTATCAAAGAAGCGTCGGATACAATTTTAGCGAACAACTTGATTTGTCTCAAACCGATATAAAAAAATTCTGTGAAGCTTTAAAAAATAACGATATTATCGAAGGTACGGTTTCATTAAACGCATCGGCTTATCTTTATTTAAGACAGCTTGAAAGTAATGTCAAAGACATTGACTTGTTAAACAAATTGAAATTCGAATTTCTAAAAGGATTACTTATAAAAGCTCTTGCGGCAGAGGAACTTAAAAAAGAAGGCATAGACGAAGGTCTTGCAAACGAAGATTTTGAAATTCTTTTGGGAGAAAAATTATTGCAAAGATATACTGATAATATAGACGCAACCGATATCGATCCGGAAATAGAAGAATTTATTCAAAGCGACGTGAAATTAAATGAATTCAACGATAAAATAAGCGCCCTTGCAGCCGAAAACACGCCGCGATCCATAAACGCCGTAATAAAACTTATTTTATTGAGCGAACGCAAAACAGGCAAGATAGAAGTGGACAAAACTCCTTCATTTACGGCCTCATCAATAAAATTAATGCTGTCAGCCGCATAAACCCATATATATTCCATTCGAGCTTTCTAAAAACTATAGCAAAACAGCTTAACGTTGTCTCTGGATGGCCGCAATGACAACGACATGGGGACTGTTGTCATCCCCAAATGTTTTAACCCAGATATTCCATTAGAGCTAAGATTTTCTAATGGAAACCATTAGAAATAATGAAGAATAATAGATTGAACACACAATGAGTTATGCGAAATAAAAAAGGTCAAAAAAAGCATAGGAAAAAAGGTAACAAATAGGTGTTTCTTCTAAAATATTGTTTGTCATGCCCGAAATTTGTAATCGGGCGTCCATTTTTACTAAAGAAGTTTTTGTTTTACGACGAACATGGATCAATCCCCGACAAAGACACTCGGGGATGACGACAAATGAAAAAAGATGGTTTTTAGAAAGCTCGAATGGAATTTTTGGGTTAAAGGGATTATCCTGTCAGCGCTTTGCGCAATACCCGGTCAGAGCCTTTGGCTAAATCCCCCGTCTGCTCCGCGTCCACCCCCTTTAAAAACTTACCATTACCCACAAGTATTTATGAGTTATGGGATTGGTAAAAAACAAGTAAAAAACAGATTTGTCATACCCGAAAGTCGTAATCGGGTATCCATTTTTGGTAAAAATATAAGTTTTTCTCAAGTTTTTTAACATGGATTCCCGCTTTTGTGGGAATGGCACGGTACTTTAGAGGTTTTTTCAAGATGTGGGTAATGGTAAGCCTTTAAAAAAAAGGGGGAATTTCTGATTTTTTGAAAAGGAGAATTTCCGATTTTTTGGAATCGGGGAATCTTGGGGTTTAAAAAAAGGGAAATTTCCGATTTTCCAAATTGGGAATTCCTGAAGTTTTAGAAAAGAGACAATGTTAAGCTGTTTTGCTATATTATTCTTAGCTCTAATGGAATATATGGGATAAATCAGCGGTGAGGGTCTATTTCTAAACCCAAATCTTTTATCATCTGTTTATCGGCTTGCGGGTCTCTGCCCCAAGTGGTCAGGTATCCGCCGCTCATTGTGCCGTTTGCGCCTGCATAAAAAATCATCGATTGCAAATCGCGTAAATTTATTTCCCTGCCGCCGCAAATCATAATATCGGGCGTTTGTAGAATTATTCTGAAAACCGCTATGGTTTTTAATATTTCTGTCGGCATAAGAGGTACAACATTTTCAAGAGCCGTACCTTTTACCGGCATTAAAAAGTTCATAGGCACGCTGTCTGCGCCAAGATCTTTTAGAGTAAAAGCCAGCTCTACTCTATCTTTAACCGATTCCCCCATGCCAAATAGTCCGCCGGAACATATTTCATAACCGAGCGCTTTTGCTCTTTTTATCGTGTCTTTTCTTTCTTCATAACTGTGCGTTGTGCAGATATTCGGGAAAAAGCTTTCGGAAGTTTCAAGATTGTGATGAAGTTTTTTTAAACCCGCATTTTTAAGTTTAAGCAAACTTTCATCGGAAAGATGCCCTACTGATGCGCCGAAATGGTCTGCCTTTTTATGTTTTTGAAGCAAATCGCAAAGTCTGTCAATTTCTTCGTCAGTCAAATTGTTGCCGCTTGAAACTATACCAAAACAGCCCGCATTTTCAAGAGCTTTATTTGAAACTTCCTCTATTTTCTCATTTGAAACCAAAGGATAAACATTGACGCTGGTTTTATGGTGTGCAGATTGCGCGCAAAACTTGCAATCTTCGCTGCACTGCCCCGATTTTGCATTGATAATTGAACAAATTTTTACTTTATTGCCCTTATACTTTTTGCGCAGTTTCGTTGCCGCCAAAAAAAGCTCTTCAATGTCAAAATCAAACAATTTCAAAACTTCATCTTCATTAACCTGCCTGCCGTCAACAATTTCCAAAATAAGTTTTTCCATTTAAAGCATGGTCCTTTTTAAAACAAATTTAACAGATTTTACAATATAAAAAAAACACGGTCAACGATCGCCAAGACGGAACAATTATTAATTAGTAATGAGTAGTTAGTAATTAACGGCAACAACGGCCACCCCGTCAGCACCTTTGGCGGAGTCTTTGGCTAAATACCCTATGTTCCCGTCAGCGCTTTGCGGAATACCACGTCCGGCTATTTCATAGCCGGCCACCCCTTTTTACAAACTTACCATTACCCACATCTTGAAAAAACCTCTAAAGTACCGTGCCATTCCCACGAAAGCGGGAATCCATGTTAAAAAACTTGAGAAAAACTTATATTTTTAGCAAAAATGGATACCCGA
>JAISDI010000134.1 GCA_031264895.1 Endomicrobium sp.
GGGCGTGATTACAGAAAAAGTCATTGAGGTCATTATTTTCGCAATTAAATACAACTTTATTTTCTTTATTTAAAATTTCTATATTAAAATTTGATAATGACAAATATTCTGAATTCATCAATATTTAAAACATTACATTTTTAGTTTGTTTTTTTACTACTTCAATAAATATTCTTGCATCTCTCTCAGCTATTTCAGCCTCTTTTTTAGAAACAGAACGATTAACATTGCGAAGAGCTTCTCGCTTAAACTTTTTAGCTTCTTTTCTGGTTAATACTGGTGTTACAGCTATTGGCATTGCCATTTTTTATACCCTTTTAAACAAATATTTATATTTGTGATATAATTATATCTTACCTTTTTCGATTTTAGACCTATATATTAGTAATCAATTTTTATTAAGCTGACGGGGTAGTTTTTTTGTAGTTGCAATAATTAATTTCATTATGTGAACAGTTTCATAGAATGAGGCTTTACGGCAAACGGCAACGACGACCACCCAGTGAGAGGACAAAGTCCTCCCGTACCCAAATCCATAGAGGGGAATTGTTACGGCAACGGCAAAATGGATTCCTCCTTCTCTACTTGCGAGAGAACCCATCACACTCAACATACCCGATCTTTTCTTTTCCTCACGAATTAGATTGCAAAAAATTTGTAATAAAACTATAATATGCTAACATTCTGCATAAAATAAAATCGGAGACATTGATGGCCATAGCTCCTTTGAGAAAAAAATATCTCGGAGAAACGTTAGTTTCGCAGGGCGTTATAACGCAAGCCCAGCTTAACGAATGTATTGGCGAGCAAAACGAAACTAAAGAAAAGCTCGGCAATATTCTTCTTAAAAAAGGGTATGTTGCAAAAGACGTTTTATCAAACGCCTTGTCTTATTGTCTCGGCGTTCCTTTTTTAAAGGGCGCTGATATTCAGGTAGAAAGGGACGCACTTGCGCTTGTTTCAGAGAGAAACGCAAGGCGTTTTCTTATTATGCCTATTTCTGTTAAAGACAATATTTTAAGCATTGCAATGGCAGATCCGTCAAATGTCGTCATGAAAGACGAAATTGAAAAGATCGTGAACATGAGGCTTTCCGTAAGCCTTATGGACGAAACTGAAGTCAAAGAAGCCATAGAAAAATATTACGTTAGGACAAGTCTCGGAGCAGATACCGACGAAGAAGGGGACATTTCCAGCAAAGAAGAAGAAATTACGGACGGAGATTTAAACGAGTCTGCGGAAGCCGCCCCTGTCATAAGATACGTTAACTCCATATTTTTTGACGCCGTAGTAAAAAAGGCTTCGGATATTCATCTGGAAGTTTTTGAAAAAGACGTTGTTTTAAGAATGAGGATCGACGGTATTTTAAGAGAATTTTCCGCGCCGCAAAAAAAATATTATAACGCCATAGTTTCGAGAATAAAAATTATGTCCGATCTGGACATAGCCGAAAGACGTCTTCCGCAGGACGGCAAATGCAAAATCAAAGTTAACGGAAACAGGGTCGACGTCCGCGTTTCCATGATACCTACGGTTTACGGCGAAAAAGTCGTTATGCGTATGCTCAATAAAGAACTTTTTGCTCTGGACATAGAAAAAATCGGAATGAGCGACAACGAGCTAAGTCTTTTTAAAGAATCTATTAACATGCCTTACGGAATGATACTTGTTACCGGCCCTACAAGTTCCGGTAAAACGACCACATTGTACTCTGCATTAAAATATCTCAACACTCCAGACTTAAACATATTAACAGCAGAAGACCCCGTAGAATACGAATTGATGAATATAAATCAGGTGCACGTAAAAGCAGACATAGGGCTTACTTTTGCAAGTATTCTGCGTTCTTTCATGCGTCAAGACCCAGATGTTATACTCGTAGGAGAAATAAGAGATCAGGAAACCGCCGGTATAGCAATTCAGGCCGCGTTGACGGGACACACCGTGTTTTCAACGCTTCATACTAACGATTCGGTAAGCACGCTTTCAAGAATGTCGTTTATGGGAATAGAATCGTTTCTTATTGCCGATGCCGTAAATCTTGTTATGGCGCAGAGGCTTATAAGAAAAATATGTCCTAACTGCAAAGAAGAAGTTAAAAATCTTCCGGATAATATATATGAAAAACTCCGCATCACCCCCGACACTAAAATTTATCAGGGGAAAGGCTGTGAGAAATGCGAAAAATCCGGATATAAAGGAAGGACGGCAATATTTGAAATTTTAGGCATGTCAAGAGACATAAGGGAGCTTATAGTTAAAGACGCAACGGATCTTGAAATAAGAGATAAAGCCGTAGAACAAGGGTTTGTAACGCTCAGATCGGCTGCAATCAATAAAATGAAAGAAGGCGTTACGACGGTCGAAGAAGTCATGAGCGTAACAATAGCGTCGTCATAATTTAACGGAGAAATAAAATGCCGCTGTTTAAATATCAAGCTGTAGATTCAAAAGGGCAAACGGTAAGAGGCACAAAAGAATTTCCTTCTAAAAGAGAAGTGATCTCATTTTTAAGAGGGGAAGGCCTTATACCCGTAAGCATTGAAGAAGGAGGCGGAGCAAAGGCCGCTTTAACGAGATCTTTTTCAAACGCCGTAAAACCTAAATATAAATCTGCGGCTAAAACGCCGGGCGCAATTAAAATTGACGATATCGCTCTTTTTTGCCGCCAGCTTGCAACTCTTGTGGGCGCCGGCGTAAATTTGTTGGAAGCCGTAGACGATATTTCTGACATGTCAAACAACCCTAAAATGAGAGCCACATTAAAAGAAGTCGCTGAAGAGTTAAGAAGCGGAACTCCTCTTTCAGACGCTTTGAAAAAACATAAAATGTTTACGAAAACCCTGACTTCGATGGTCGAAGTCGGCGAGAGATCCGGAAAACTTTCAAAAGTTTTAGGAGATTTAGCTTTATACCTTGAAAATAATGTTAAACTTATAAGAAAAATAAAATCTGCAAGCACGTACCCTCTGTTTATAGGCTGCTTTTTTGTTCTTGTTTTGCTTGCTTTGATAGTAGGCATTATACCCAGGTTTGAAGAGATGTTTATGTCTTTCGGCGCGGACTTGCCGGCGCCTACTAAAATTGTTATGGGCGTAAGCCGGTTCGTAATAAGCAACGGTCTGTGGATATTTTTGGGAGCAGTGTCGCTGGTAGTGGGTTTTATATTGTTTAAGAAAACTCCTAGAGGGAATCTTCTTTATTGTCAACTGTTGTTTAAAATGCCTATCTTTGGCAAAATTTATATGAAAATGGTTCTTGCCAGATTTTTTCAAACGCTTTCAACTCTTGTAAAAAGCGGCGTCGACATCGTCGCATCGCTTGACATATCAACAAACGTTATGGACAATTCTTTTGCAGAAAGCATAATGCGTAAAGTAAAAGCAAAAGTGCTTGAAGGAAACCAGCTCGGCATGGAAATGGAAAGATACGAAATGTTCCCGAGAATGGTAACAAGAATGACCATCGTAGGAGAAAAATCCGGTCAGCTTGACGCAATGTTCGACAAAATAACAGACTATTTTACCGACGAAGTCGACGCGGCAGTCGCAACAATAAGCTCCGTCATCGAGCCGGTTCTTATTATAGGTTTAGGTTTCATAGTAGGTTTGGCGGTAACGGCAATGTACCTGCCGATCTTCTATCTTGCCTCGGCGATGATGGGATAATTATTATAACGGCAATTAGTAAGTAGTAATGAGTCAGTAACGGCAAAGGCAAAGGCGACGTGGATTCCCGATAAAAACCTTCGGGAATGACAGACCCCACACCGTTGTCATTCTGGCAAAAGTCGGAATCCATATTAAGTACGCTTTTAGTGGGTTACGTCGTCTGTCGTAAAATTCCTCTTCCTCAAAGACTCCGGAAATTCCCCTTTTGTAAAAAGGGGTGGACGCGAAGCGGACGGGGTATTTTTAGTCGAAGTCTCTGACGGGGTAGTCGTTGTTGCCGTTAATTATTAACTACTCATTACTAATTAATTTGCCGTTTCAGTGTCTTTGTCGTCATTGCCTGAATCTGTTACAGAGAATTGTTCTCATTGAAAGTTGAAAGAATTTTAGATAGAATCAATTTCTAATTATATAAATCTTTATTAAGATGTTTAGCGGTTAAGAAAAAAATGCGGCTTCCTCAACACCGATATTGACATACAGACTTTTTATTCTGTAATTAACAAGACCGTTTCTGCTCTGCCTAATGCGATAAGCGTCTTGTCTTAATAGAGGAGATGAAGATGAAAAAGATTTTTCTGTTATTGACTGTATGTCTTATATCTTGCGGTATTTTTTTGTTGTCTTGTTCAAAAAAAGATGAGAAAAAGAAAAATCCTGTAATAACAATAGAACCGTCAACGATTACCTTATTAGTAAATGGCCTACAGTATTCTGGAGAAATGCTGTCTGTATATTCAGATCAACAGGTTAAGTTTGAAGCTATTTTAAGCGATGAAAATGGACAGCGTGTTGAAAACTATACGACAACTTGGACGCTCTCAGACAGAGGAATAGGATTTTTTACCTCTATTACCGGTGATCCTACTACTGCTAATCCTGTATGGTTGAGTACTTTATCTGATTACAGTGGTACAGGAGCTTATATACAAGTAGACTGTACTGAGCAGGGTAAAACTACTCCAATCAGCAAAAGAATAAAATTGGAGTTTATTTCTTTCTCCGTTAGGCAGGATTCTAAATCTATGGATAGAGTAGTAAGTACAGAGACGCCAGAAATTCGAGTTTACGAAATAGTGTCATCTAACCCTGAAATTGTTGATAAAGATAATGTACGGATAAGTTGGTCAGCTCATGATGTTGATAACCCTAATTCTACTGATGAGATAGGTTACTTTCTTCCGCCAATTACTAAAATAGGTGAATATACGACGTATTACCATGATCATGGTGACGATTATGAAGGAGATATTGGAATGATAGCTACTATTATATCTGGTGTCTCTGATGAATATATTGAATTACGTTCCGAACTAATAATTATTGGATTTAGACAGAAGGATATTTGGGATTAGACAAAATGATATATTCATTAAACCCTAACGTACAGTGGACTGATGTCGACTATACTGACGAGAAAAAATAAAATGCAGATTATTTTTTATTAACCAATAAAATAGTCATTGAATTTTACAAAAATTTTACTTATACTAACTTTACCAAGTTAGACAAAAAATAATGTATTATATACAAATATCAACTGAGTGTCTCTAAAAATCATAAAAAGGGTTTATTTGAAAACTTTAAAAAATGAAAATTGAAAGATTTGTCAATGTTGAATTTATTTCAGCATCGCGTCGTGAAAAAAATTAACGGCAGATCACGACAAACTTTGTTTGCAGGGTGACAACTAAAGGAGTTTTTAGAGAAACCCAACTGTCAAATAAAATTAATTATATAGTTTCAATTTTATAAAGTTCATTTCGTAATGTGAAATAATTGAAATATATGTTAAAAAAAGAGTCAAAAATGATTAAGGATAAAAATGGTTTTACTTCGCTTGAAGTGTTGATCGTTCTTATGGTAAGCGCCGTGTTGATTGTTATTTGGGGTGTAAGTAGAAGATCGCAAATAAGCGCTACATATTTACGAGAAGCAGACGTTCTTTTAAGCGATATTATAAATAAAGAAAATATTGCAAAAGACGCTGACATAAACGCAATGTATTCAAATGTCTCAAGAAGTTCTATGACTAAGCTTGTTGGCGGTATTGAAGTTATAGACGGCAGAAAATATTTATATTTTAGAGAATTTGAAGTTACCGATGCAAATGCTTCGAGTTTTATAGCTACAGTATACGGCGTTGACGGAACTGTAGCCGAAGGCGCGACTGTAAAAATAAAATATGAAAACGGACAAAAAATACCTATATTATGAGGTGATCATATGAAAAATCATAAGGGAATGACATTGATAGAAGTTATGATAGCAATGTTAGTTCTGTCTATTGCAATGATAGGCGGTATATCTTTTTTTACAAGCGCTTATAGAATAAATTACAGTTATATGGAGTCGGCAAACAGAATAGATCATGCTTTAAGATTTGTTGAAAAATTGAAATTGGCAAGAAGAAATTCTCCTACATATGGGCATTTTGCTAATATGGGCGGAACGGGGTTTACAGTTTTTTTTGCGGATACTGATAATATAGCTGGTGATAATTCCACCACTTTATATTATGATAAATACGGAGACTTGTATTTTTATGAAAATTATGTGTCAACAAAAGACGTTTCGGCTACCTTCTCTAATTCTAATCCCTCTATAGGAGTTAACAGTTATTTTTATGATATAGCCCTTAGCTCTCCGCTTCCAACTACATATCCCAAAACTCATTTAGCTGATAAGTATAGTAACCCAGTTCTTATATCAAATTTATATGGTAATATTTCAGGTTATTTTGGCTATACATACGACCCGCCTACAGATAATGGTACTGCTAACGCTTATATTAAATTTAATTTTCAGGATTGGGCATCATTTCTGCGCAGCGAGAATGCAAATGATAGCAAATCTGTTTTTGCATCTTATCAGCCTTCCATTGCTACTAATAGTCATGCGCCTGTTCCTACAATATATCAGAGCTATAGCTCTGGAGGAAGTACCGCACAGTCGGCATATGCACTTTATTATGGCAATGTCTCTGCTAATCTTATAATATATAAAGAGGAAGCAACTTACAATGGCGATGATTCTGAATATTCAAAAGTAGGAGATGAGGGATGGGAGTTTGACTCTTATAGAGCATATAGCGCAAAATATAGTTACACTAGTTATGGTGTATATCAAGGATATTTCGGTTTGATTAATGCTGCTAATCACAAAAGCTATGAAGTGTTTAGCACTACAGATTCTTCTGTATGGACGAATACCAAACGGCAAAATGAGAGCGATGTGGGGCCTTCATATGTCAATACTCCATATACGGATGTATACATTATTGCCCAAGTTATGAGAGGGAAGGCAAGTAATACTCTTAAAATTACAAGCTATAAATATTGGCGCGGATATGCTGCAACTACTGGTTCTAATGTAGTACAATCTACTAAAACAGTGAATCTTAGTTTCGGTTCTATTCAAGGACCTGCTGTTAATAAGCATAGGAAAACAAGTTATCGTCAGAGCGTGTATGTGTCAATATACCCTGTTGAAACTGCTAAAGCTGCAGCAGATATAGAAAATGAATTGACCGCGCTTAGTAATTCTACAGCAAGAATAGAAAGGATAACTACGATAGCCAAAAACAAAGGATACAAAATGATAAAGATACCTTATATTTCTCTATATGCCAATAATACAGATTCCACTCTTTGCGAAAGCGCGGGGTTATAATGAAAAAAAAATCAGGGTTTTCATTAATCGAAGTTTTAATTACAATGGTGCTTGTTGGTATTTTATCAACATTGTGCGGTTCAATGCTTATTTTTGCATATTCAATGTTTGAAAAAGTTATGGGTAACGGAATTGCTTCAATAGAATATAAAAAATTTAGATTAAAATCCGAAAAAATTTACAGAAACATGACATTAGACGGACCGATAATCGGAGAGATTATTAGTACTGATACTGGAAACCCGCCGACTACTCCTGAAGAGGAGAAAGAGTGCATAAAATTTGACGTTGAACTTTTTTATTTTCCACATGACGGATTTATACATAAAAGAAAGTATAATGAAGTTCTTACCCGCAATACAACTACACAATATTATTATTATGATTATGATAAGTATAAATATATAACGGATCAAGGAAAATGGAATGGTCATGTCGGGCGGGCAGTTTCATTGTATAGCTGTATTGAAAATGAAAAAATAGATGTAAACTATAAAAGATATTTAATGAGGATGGAACTCGATGATGAAACTAAAAAAAATATAGTTGTTTTATATACATGGGATGCTAAGTCTCATGCAACTGGCGGTTTTGTAAAAATAAACAATGAAGATGAACAAAAAAATAACTATGATACAAATGCAGCTATAAGAGATGTTTTGTTAAGCGATGTAATTGATTTTCAGGTGACTACATGGATTAGTAATTTGTATCCAAATAGAATTAAAGTAGCGAAATATGAAAATATTTCCGTTGTAAGGCTTTATGTGAAGCTCGGAGAAGATTCTGATGCGCAATACTCAAATGATATGATTTTTGCCAATAAGTCGATTTACGGAACTTCGGATAATTTTTTCTCGAGCACTGATGACTGGAATGTAGTGAAGAATTAATATTGAATTAAAGGATGAAATATGAAAAATAGCAGAGGAAGCATTCTTGCAGTAGTTATAATTTTTATTTTTATATTTACGCTGATGGGAATGTTTGCGATGAGGCTTGTTATATTGCAGAATGAAACTTCCGACTCGGAATTGTATTATACTAGAGCTCATTTTGCAGCTTTATATGCTTCCGATTTGGCTCTTTTTCATATTATGCAATGGGAGAATATTGCAACATCAGGAACGGTTCATACGGATGGTAGAAAATTTCTTGCCGAAGATCAGAGATGCTTTTTTTATAGTACCTCTTCAAAAGAATGGTATCCGTTAAAAGCATTGCAAG
>JAISDI010000058.1 GCA_031264895.1 Endomicrobium sp.
ATACTTTTTTTGACCTTTTTTATTTTGCATAACTCATTGTATTTTCAATCTATTATTCTTCGTTATTTCTAATGGATTCCATTAGAAAATTTTAGCTTTAATGGAATATCTGGGTTAAAAAACAGATATCGGCTATATTGAAAAAATATGTTCCAGCAGAAATGTCAGCGCTACGCCTACAAAAAGTGTCAGCGGCGCAAGCCGGTTTTTGCATTTGTGGGTTTCAGGAATTAAATCCGACGCGGCAAGGAATATGAAAGATCCTGCAGTCGCCGCAAGCAGCGCGCCTAAAACCGACGGCAATATACTTTTGAATGCGATCATGCCTAAAACCGTTCCCAAAGGAGTGAACGCGGCTGTTAGAAGCGAAAAGTTTAAAATTTTCTTTTTTGAAGCGCCGGCATGAAGCAAAATTCCTGATATCGTGATTCCGTCCGGAAGTTTGTGTAAAAGCACTGCAATTGTCGTAACAATGCCAAGTCCCATATCGGCTTCAAAACCTATCGCTATAATTAGACCGTCAAGAAGAGAATGAAAAGACAAACCTATTATCGAAGCTATCCCCATGTTTGAATGCGTTTCACAGCCTTCGTCGTCATGACACGGATGAAACAGTATTACAAACTGTAAAAAAAACATTATTAAAAATCCCAAAAGCACAAAAAACAAAGCGTTCGCATTTGATTGTATTGCTTCGGGAATCAAATGCGTAAAAGCTATTGTCAGCATTACGCCCGCGGCAAAGTTAATTATCAAAATAGAATTTTTTTCAGACCATTTATGAAATTTCAAAACCAAAAAAGCGCCAAACATTGCCGCAGAAGCCGCCAGTAAAGAATAAATTATTTCTTGCATGTTTTTCTCCGTTATGAATATAAAATATAAGAAAAACATTATAATAAAAAAGCCCACCATTTCAAAGGGCCTTGCGGCCGGCAAGTTAGAACGGCTGCGTTCCTCTAGTCTTTATCGTAAAAAATCTCCTTTCCAAAGACTCAGGAAATTTCCCTTTTTCTAAACAGTCTTTGACTGTCGGGGTGGACTAGACATTTTGTCTCGTACGGGGTAATCATTTTTACAGTATGCCGCCCGCAATGGTCTGACTGGGTTTTGAAGGCGTAGTTTATGCGCTTGTTTTACTATTTTTGTAATGGAACAATCCCTCCGCACAGCAAGTACCTGTGCGGAGGGGTTGTTGTCAGTTTATCGCTTCTGTTCCGGTTTCTTTTGTGCGGATCCTTATTACGCTTCTCATATCATAGCTGAATATTTTGCCGTCGCCGGGTTTGCCGGTGTAGGCGGTTTCCAGAATGGCTTTTATGGTTTTTTGTTCCCATTCTTCCGAAGAAACAACTATTTCGAATTTAATTTTTGGGTGGAGCGTTATGTCGACTTCGCTTCCGCGCACAAATTCAACGTACCCTTTTTGTTTTCCGCAGCCCATAACCTGCGAAACTGTAATGCCGTTTACTCCGACTTTGTTAAGCGCTTCCTTAACTTCTTCAAATCTGTCTTCGCGTACTATGGCCTCTATTTTTATCATACAATATCCTCCTTATGTTTTTATTGCTGTGTTGTTCTAACATGCCGCCTGCAAGGGCTGTATTTTTAGTCCGTTGCGCCGTTCTAGTCTGCCGCCCAAAAGGGCCGCCATTCTATTGCGCCGTCTGTAATGGCTTCCGTCCGCAAGGGTGTCGTTCTAGCATGCCGTGCGCAAGCACCTAGTCTAAGCCTGTAAATGAAGGGTATGCTATTTCGCCGTGCTGGGATATGTCCATGCCGTTAAGTTCTTCATGTTTTGATACGCGAAGAGGCGTAAACAATTTTGTAATTGCCGCGGCTATAAGCGTTCCAGCAACAACTATCACAATTGTTATAAGTATACCTTCTATCTGTGAGATAAACTGCGTCAAACCGCCTCCGTAAAACAGGCCTCCAAGCCCTTCGGTAAGATTGAGTTCCGGAGTTACAAACAGGCCGGTCAAAATTCCGCCCCATATACCGCCTATACCGTGACAGCCGAAAGCGTCCAGCGAATCGTCAATTTTTATGGCTTTTTTTATGAGAATTATACCAAAATAGCATACCGGAGCAACCGTTATACCTATTATGAAAGACGCCCCTATTGAAACAAATCCGGCTGCCGGCGTTATGCCTACCAAACCCGCTACAACGCCCGTACACGCGCCTATCAAAGTAGGTTTTCCCTGTTTCAAACTATCAATAACCATCCATACGACCATTGCCGCAGCAGCGGAAATTGCCGTTGTCATAAAAGCGTGCGCAGCTAAACCGTTTGCCGCTAATGCGCTGCCGGCATTAAAACCGAACCAGCCAAACCACAAAAGAGCCATACCCAAAACTACAAAAGGCACATTATGTATTCGGTAAGAAACATGTTCATAGCCGTGTCTTTTTCCAAGCAAAATAGCAAGAATAAGGCCTGTCAATCCGGAACTTATATGCACAACGTCGCCGCCCGCAAAGTCAAGAGCTTTAATGTTGCCTCCTATAAGTCCGCCGCCCCATACCATATGTGCTAACGGATAATAAACAAGTATTGACCATATCCCTATGAAGATGAATAAAGCTTTAAACTTCATTCTTCCCGCAACCGAGCCGGTTATAATTGCCGGAGTTATTAAAGCAAACATCATCTGGAAAGCCACAAAAGCAAAAGTCGGCAAATTGCCTCCGAAAACGCTGTCTTTGGTTATTCCCGAAAGAGCGAAATTTTTAAGCGAACCTATAATTTTCCCTTCCCCGCCAAAAGATAAAGAATAACCTATTAAAGCGTACAAAACAATTCCAAGCCCCATAATGAACACAGAGTTCATCATATTGCTAACTACATTTTTTCTGCGTCCCAAACCGCCGTAAAAAAATCCCAAACCCGGCGTCATGATAAATACAAGCGCAGCACACAACAAAATAAAAGCCGTATCTCCCACATTGATCATATTGCCTCCTTTTTTATTTTGAAGCCGTAGGCTTCTTTTGTTTATAAAAATGAAAAACGAGGCCAAAAACATTTATAATTTTACAATTATAAATAATTTCTGAACCTCGTTGTTCACTTTATCCGTATTTAGAGCGTTTTCTGCTCTAGGTAAAATATAGCAAATTTATTTAAAAAATGTCAAGGGTGCTTGCGCACGGCATATTAGAAAGGCAAGGCCTTTGCAGGCAGGCAAGTCTTAATGCAAGTGTAAATTCATTTTTTATATTTTACTTTTTATCAAAGAACTAAGCCGTCAAATTCGGATACATATATATGTGTATTTCTTGTAAAACTGCTTATTAAAAATTTACCGCAAAACCTACTGTAAGAGCGTTCATGTCTAAATCAAATCCGAATTCGTTTACTGAACTGTCTCCGTTTGAAGAATTTGTATAAGCTAAAGCGCCAAAACTTGTCCAAAGAGTGAACCTGTCAGAAAGAGCATATTCAACTACCGGCAAAACCGCTATGCCAAAAATATCGGTTGAATCTTCTTCTGAATCAACTTTTGAACTTCCGTAGCTAAACTGTAATCTTCCGTAAAAAGCAAAATTTCCGCTTGCCAGAACTTTGTAGCGGACAAAAGGAATAATCGACCACGTATCCGTTTTGTCATCGCCGTCATCCAAAGATTCATAGCCAAATCCCAGCCCAGCGTCAATTTTGTCCGAAAAAATGTAGCCCACCTCCGGAGCTATCGCAAAAAGTGAACCTTCCTCATCCCCCGAAAGAGAATGGAAATTCAGGGACGTCCCCGCATACCAGTCAAAAGCAAAAACGTTTAACACAACAACTGCCATAATTACTGCTGCTGCCAAAATCTTCTTCATTGTACTGCCTCCTTTTTTATGACATAAGTTAAACTGCTATAACTTTGTCTTTTATTTTTTGCCGCGTTTTGCTGCTTCAATTTTTTTCGTCTTTCAAATCGTCATAACTTTTTTTGTTTGAGAACGCTAATTATTTATAAAAACTTAAGGCGCCGGAGAAAAGTATCTCCGGCGCCTTTGCCGTGTAAAAATATTTAGTTGTATAAAAACAAAACGGAGCTGAAGAAAGAAAACTCTTCAGCTCCGTTGCCGTTTTTTTATTAAGTTGCCAATAATCTACAAACTTATTATATTTTTGTCAAGGGCGCTTGCACGCGTTTTTTTTGGCAATTACAAATTATTAAATTTATTTTTTATCTATGGCTATAGTCTTTTTACTAGCGATTTGCTTTACTTCTTTTTGTATTTTTCTTTGTAGTTTTTTAACATCTTCCAACGGCGGCAGATTTTCCGGGTATATCCCACTATCGGTTAAAGCTTTACGAACATTTTTATTGTTACTGTAATGTTCATTAGAAATTGGATTTTCGCCACGGATTTCTTTATCTTGCTTTAATTTATAGTTAGTCATTTCTGTAGCCAAATCTTTTGCTTTAAGTGTTACGGTAGGAAGACAATCCGCAAGAGGCATATTATCTTTTATTCCGAGTTTTTGTTTCATCTTACTCGTATTATGCCCGCCAAATAAAGCTGAGTCTCCTTTACTTCTTATGATAGCAAAACCTTTACTATCAACTCCCTTCTCATAGGCTAATGCACTTAATTCCTTTTCGCTTTCGCTCAATTTAACGCGAGAGGCTATCCTTTCGTATTCAGCCATTTTTTTCTCTATAATTTCTTGTTTTCTTGTTTGAACGGCAAAATAAGATTGCGCGATTGCTATTTGGTATTTGGAAGAATCACCGTTTTGCGCTATTAAATAACAAGCATATCTTGTTAGTTTGTAATCTTCTATTTCCCTAACACTATTAGACCCTAACTCGACCATTTTCCCGAAGTAGGGAAAATGGTCTTGAATAATAAAACCGCTTGTATAACAAGCAGTTTTTGCTTTTTCTATTACCTTAATAAAATGTTCCCATTTTCCATATCCCAATATTTTCTGCAAATCTCTGGCATACCAAAATTCAATATTGCCTTCCTTGTGTGATTTTTCATCAAGCTCAAGTATTGAACGTGAAAATAAATCATCTTTTCTGGTATCTATTATCTCTTTTGATTTTGCTAATTTATTCATGTTTTCTTTTATTATCCATTTATGAGTTTCTTATATTATATCTAAAATAAAACATAATAGAATACATCTGAATATGCTTTTTACCATCTGTTCAGATGTATTTTTCCGGCGTCGTATTTGTCTTTCGGCTTAGTTTCGCCTTTGGGTTTGCCTATCGGGATAACGTTTAGCGGTATATAATCTTGAGGTATAGCAAGCGCTTTTCTTACGGCTTCGACTCTTTTTTTGTCGGGATAAACTGCTGTCCATACCGCGCCTAGTCCAAGGTCTTCTACGGCAAGCAAAATGTTTTGCGAGGCAGCCGAGCAGTCCATCATCCAGAAATCGTCAGAATCTTTTTTTCCGCACACTATTATCGCTATCGAAGCTTCTTTGAGCATTTTTGCGTAAGGAAGTTTTTCCGCCAAAGCGTCCATATCTTCGCGATTGTCAACCACGACAAAAGCCCATGGCTGAATGTTTCTTGCGCTTGGCGCAGCCATCGCGGCTTTCAAAATAATGTCCAGATCCTGCTGCTCGATCTTGCCTTCTTCATAACTTCTGACGCTTTTGCGGTTCATAATAGTTTCAATAGTCTGTCCCGCAAAAACGTTAGACGCAAATAAAACCGAAACCATCAAAAACAAAACCAATTTTTTCATTCCACTCTCCTGTTTTAAAAATTTTCACTTATAACTGACAGTAAAAACTGTTTTTATAGTTCGCCGTATACAAAGGTTGCCGCTCGATAGAGCAGATTATAACATAATATTTTTTAAACTTTCAATAAAAGCAGTCGGAAAATATAAGTTAGCGGCTAAAAATTTGTACAAATTTCCGGCTCATTCATATTATTGTGCGGCTTCTCCAGCCGTTTGTAAAGGTTTGTCTTTATGAAATGCCACATGCAATCGTCTGCACGTAAACGCCTTTGTTGACAATAAAATATAGTTTACATATAATCAAGAAAAAGCAAAAAATTGATTTACAAGAGGAAAAAAATGAAAAATTTACCTATAGGCGCGCAATCGTTTGAAATTTTAAGGCAAACCGACTGTGTATATATTGATAAGACAAAACATGTTTTTGAGTTAATAAAAAACGGAAGAGTTTATTTTCATTCACGTCCCCGAAGGTTCGGAAAATCATTGTTGATAAGCGTTTTTGAAGAATTGTTTAACGGCAATAAAAAGCTTTTTGAAGGACTATACATTTATGATAAATGGAACTGGGAAGAAAAATATCCGGTAATTCATCTGGATTTTGCGGAACTTAAATACTCTTCGGGACAAGAATTAAATGCGTCTATTGAAAAAATTTTAGGCGTTATAGCAAAAAACGCGGGAATCTCCCTTGAGCATGATGCAAACGGACTTATTCCGATGCAGTTTGCCGAACTGATAAAAAAACTCCATAAAGCATACGGTTCACGGGTTGTTATCTTAGTCGACGAATACGATAAGCCCGTAACGGACAATCTTTCAAATAAAGAAGTCTTGTCGGCGAATAAAAGAATTCTACACGATTTTTATCAGGTGATAAAAGCAACTGACGAACATTTAAAATTTGTTTTTCTTACGGGAGTATCAAAATTCTCCGGACTTTCTGTTTTTTCGGCATTAAACAGTATCAACGATATAACCGTTGACGAAAGATATTCTACTATTTGCGGATACACGCAAGAAGAATTAGAGGAACATTTCAAAGATTATATAGAGGGGCTTTCGAAAGAATTAAATTTAACTTACGACGAGATTATCGCCGCGATAAAAGACTGGTATAACGGCTATTCTTGGGACGGGAAAATATCGGTTTATAATCCGTTTTCAACGCTTATGCTTTTTGATAAAAAAGAATTTGCTAATTATTGGTTTAGAACCGGTACGCCTACATTCCTTTTAGATTTAATACGTCGACATAACAGACCGCAAAACTTTCTTGGCTCGCTTACGGCTTCAGACAGTTCTTTTGAAAGTTATAATCCGGACAATGTAAATGAAATTCCTTTATTGTTTCAAATGGGCTATTTGACAATTAAGAATAAGGTATCAAGCATAAAAGGCGTTCAATATACGCTTGGTTTTCCGGATATAGAAGTAAAAGATTCATTCTTACAGTGTCTATTAAGCAATTATACTGCATACCCGCAGGAATCCATACCGGAATTATTTAACGAACTGTCAACTAAATTTCAAGAATCGGACGCAAAAGGGCTGGAAGATAATTTGAAAACTTTGCTTGCGCACATACCATACCAGCTGATAAGCGAAAGCGAAAAATATTATCATTCGATATTTTTGATATGGCTTAAAACATTGGGATTTGACATACAAGGCGAGATAAGCACAAATAGAGGAAGAATAGACGCCGTTTTAAAGCAAAATGATTATGCGGTCATAACCGAAATAAAATACAGTACGGAAAAAGAGCTTGAAGAAATGCTTGAAAGCGCATTGAAACAGATAGACGACAAAAAATATTATGAAGCGTATTTGGACAAAAAAATTATTTTGCTAGCAATAGCGTTCAACGGCAAAGACGTAAAATGCAAATTTAAAACGTTGGACAAGAAATAAAAAAGCGCAGATTCCGGCGAACAGCCGCTTTTATATTTCAATTTTTTACCGCCTTATTTGAGAATCATTTCTCCGTTTCTCCGCCCAATTATTCGCTGATAATTAAAGAAACAAGAGCTTGTTTTGCGAGAAAAAATATTTGGACAATAATCAGAGCCGTGATGAAAATACTTACCAGCGGATCCATAAAATACATATCTTTCAAATAATAAACTGCCGATGATACAATAATTATAGGCGCTAAAAGAGCGCAGAGAAAATATTTTATAAAAAGGCCTTTTATCACTTTGTTTTTTTTTGCCTGCGAATATAGAAGAATTAAACAGGGGATCAAGCCGGTAAAGGCGCTTAGGGCTGTCCAGCAGGTCAGCGCTAAGTTTATGCCGCGCGGGTTTGATATCAATGCTGCCGCTTTGTAGATTATGTATATGGATATTATGAAAAGCATTATGCAGTTTATTGATATTGAATAAAACTGCGAACGTTTAAACCCTTCAGCGTCTTGGATATTTATGTTTTGGCCGGCTATAAGCGGAAGCGCGGAAGATGATACGGCTAAAATTAAACCCGCATAACTTAACAGACTTAGGCTTTTGGAAAAAAGACTGCCTGTCGTTTCCGCAAGCATTAACAGGAGGCTTATGCTTAAAACGACAGGCAGTTTGAAAACGTCTTTTATTTTTATCATAGAAAACGTCTTTTATTTTACTAAAGGCAGTCTGTAACTGTTTTTTTCCGTGAATTTAAT
>JAISDI010000059.1 GCA_031264895.1 Endomicrobium sp.
CGGGGGTGACAACAGTGCCTACACAATTGTCATTGCGGCCATCCAGAGACAATGTTAAGCTGTTTTGTTATAGTATTACCAACTATCTAAACTTGCAACAGGCGAACAATTATGCTATAACTGCGCCGTAATATTAGCATGTAAGTTCGGAGGCTGGTGTGAATGCTGTAGATAAAATATTTAACATTATCAAAAAAAATAAGGGTTACATAACGGCAGATGATGCTGATCGTGCTGGTATTGCAAGGCGTTTATTAAGCAAGTTGGCGGCGGACGGGCGTATTTCTAAAGTAGCCAGAGGCGTTTATGTTTTGCCTCAGTCTTTTGAAGATGAAATGTATTTTGGTCAGTATCGTTTCAAAAAAGGTGTTTTCTCCCACTCAACAGCTTTATATCTTCACTCTCTAACGGACAGAACCCCGCATCAATTTACAATGACTTTCCCATTCGGTTACAATGTAAATTCCGTTAAAAAATCAGGAATTATTGCAAAGGTTGCTTCTGAAAAATTTTATGATTTGGGAATTATAAAAGTTAAAACAAACTTTGGAAATATCGTGAACGTTTATGATATTGAAAAAACTCTTTGCGATATTTTGCGTGCTACCAGCGGTGAAGATATACAGATTGTAAATCAGGCGTTAAAACGATATATTTTGTCAAAGCATAAGGATATAGGCAAGTTAATGAAGTACGCTAAACTATTGCGGGTTGCTCCGAAAGTTTTGGCATATTTGGAGGCTTTACTGTGATTGTCAAAAATGCGATGCAGTTAAAAGCCTTAATAAAAAATAAAGCCGCAGAGAAAAACATTCCCGCACAGTCGGTACTCCAAAACTATGTTATGGAAAGGTTTTTAGAGAGAATAGCTCGTTCAAAGTATAGGAAGAATTTCATAGTTAAAGGCGATTTTTTGATTTCTGCCATAGTAGGCATAGATAACAGAACTACTATGGATTTGGATGCCACTCTAAAAGGAATGCCTCTTTCGGAAGAAAATTTAAAAAATATATTTACGGAAATTTGCGGTATAGCTATGGAAGATAATTTTACGTTTATATTGGACAAATTTTCTCCTATTCGTGAAGATGACCAATATCAAGGTTGGCGGGCTTACTTACATGCAAATTATGAGCCTATGAAAACTCCATTGACGGTTGATATTACAACAGGCGATAAAATTACGCCGAGAGCGGTAAATTATTCGTTTCAATTGCTTTTTGAAAAACGCTCAATATTCCTAATGTCTTACAATGTCGAAACAATTCTTGCCGAGAAAATAGAAACTATTTTATCACGAAGTGTGGCAAACACACGTCCGAGAGATTTTTATGATGTCTATAAGATAGTATCGCTGCATAGAAAAGAAATAGACTTTAAAGTTTTACGACAGGCGTTAGAAAAAACGGCAACAAAGAGAAATAGTTTAAAATTCATAGCGGAATATAAGACCATACTTGACGATATACAAAACAGCGGGCAAATGCAAAAGTTTTGGAACGGATATTCAAAGAATAATGCTTATGCAAAGGACATGTCTTTTGATGATGTTTGCGATTGTGTAAAGAAAATTATGAGGAAATTGTACAGTTAAATCCAGAATTATCATTAGGCTTAAAATTTTATAATGAAACAACTGCCGGAAAGAAAATGATGTCTTGGCCTTTTGTTGTTAAATAATAATTTTTTAGTGACATTATTTAGTTTAAATATTTTTTAGAAGATTATTAGGAGAAAGAAAATATAAGATTTTTCTTTCTCCTATGACAAAATAAAACTGCATTGTGGCGTTTTGGTGGAGGTGGCGGGAATTGAACCCGCGTCCGAAAATGCTTTGGCAGAACCGCTACAGGCTTAGCCCGGAATATTTATCTCGTTTATAATGCCGTCTCCGGACGGGATTACATTATAAACCAGCGCCGTTTTGATTTCATTTCGGGCTGACGGCACAAGCCGTCCGAAACTAACCTGCTCTTGTCGTTTTATCCTAATAGCAGGTGTCAAAGGTAAAACGCAGCCGCTTAAGCGGCTATCGGCATGAACCCAAAACCCATCATTGGCATGGGGTTTGTGTTCTGCACTGGAACGATATTTATATCGTTGTTTATTTTTTGGTCGATTTTTGCGGAGCCGTCGACCAACTCCGGCCTGCTGTCCGTACCTCTGACCATTCCCGTCGAAGCCGGTGCACCCCCGATCAGAACAATGCCAGTCTGATTTTAACGCTTGTTTTTAAAGAACTTTTGAATTATATCGGCGCATTCTTTTTTCAAAATGCCGCCGTGAAATTCTATTTTATGATTCAATTTTTTGCTGCCGGCTATCTTAAACACGCTTTTGCATGCGCCCGCTTTTTTGTCAAAAGCTCCGAAATATATTTTTTCTATGCGCGCATTTACCAAAGCTCCGGCGCACATTGAACAAGGTTCTATTGTAACATAAATATTGCAGCCGTTCAAACGGTAATTGTTTAATTTTTTAGCGGCTTTTCTTAAAGCTACGATTTCCGCATGAGCGGTGGGGTCGCTGTCGGTTATACATCTGTTAAAACCTTCTGCGGCTATTTTTCCGTTCTTAACTATTACCGCTCCTACGGGAACTTCTCCGTTTTTTTCGGCTTTTTTTGCGGCAGCAATAGCTTTTTGCATAAAATAAATATTATCTTTTAAAATCATTTTATTTTTCAATGTGTTTTTCTATTATTTCCTTGATATCCTGCGGAAAACGCACAGGTTTAAACGATTTATTTACAAAAGGATGTTTTGTTTTGCCCGTAACCAAAATCTTATCTTCGTTTTTTATTATATATGAACACGTTATGGTTGCCGCAGTAACTTCCGACAGGCGGGTTTCTACAGTGATCAAATCGTCATATTTGGCCGGAGCACGATAATTGCATTCGGCATAAATGACCGGAAAATAAAAGCCGCGTTCTTCAATTATTTTATATTCCAAACCGATTTCTCTTAGAAGTTCGGTGCGGCCTCTTTCATAATAGGTCAAATAATTGCCATAGTAGACCATACCCATCTGGTCAGTGTCTGCGTAAGACACCCTTATTTGCAGTATATTGATCATAATATTCTCCTTAAAAATTTGTTGAAAATTATAATATTTTTTGAATATGCGGTCAAGGCTGGAAATCGCAAAATTCATTGACAAACTAGCCCATTTCTTATATACTCAACCTATCAAATTTATTAAAAAACAGTATTTAAACGGAGTGCAAATTGAAGGGTGCAAAAATAAGCAAAAGGATTGTCAGCTTGTTTATATGCTGTTCTTTTTTATTTTCTATAAGCTATGAGACTGCCTACTGTGTATCCAGTCTGTCCAATATGGCAAACGATGAATTTTTGGATCAATGCATGAGAATGGCTGAAGCAAGAGACAGAAGGGTTTTGGTTGCCTCAGAACAGATAAAACTTGCCGAAGTAAGAGCCGTAAGAGCAGGCCGCGCTTTTTTCCCGCAGGTTTTGCTTCAGCACAAGACTTCAAAAGGAAGTACGGCGCTTACAGCGGGCAGCGGTCAAAGATATACGGATACCGAATATAATTCCGAAGATTATGGCGTAAGGGCTGTTCAAACGATATATGAAGGCTATAGAACAAAAGGAATGTACAAATATGAAAATATGATGGTTGACGCCGCCAGATATAATTACACAAAAACCCGCGAAGAACTGTTTACCAAAATCAAACTCGCTTATTATGAATATCTTACTTTAAAACAAGAATATAAAGCTTTAGGGAAAGCTTTTGATATAGTGGACAAACTTATGCTTAAAGTCAGAAATGAATATAAAGCAAGAGCCATTTCGGAACTCGATTTGACCGAAGCCGAGAATTTTAAAGATAAAATCGAAGATATGCTTTCAGCAGCCAGAATAAACCTTGACTTTTCGGTCAAAAAACTTATCGAAACATTAGGCGTCAATACTTTAGACGATATAAATGCAACAGTTTCAGACGAGCTTCCGGATGATGTTGCGGAAATTACGTTTATGCTTCAGGATCTGTTAAGTTTTATTCTTACGAATAATCTTGACGTGCAAACCGCAAAAGTGCAGTCTTTGATGGCCGATATGAAAATCAAAATCAACCGCGCGAAAGTCATTCCTAAGTTTTATATCGAAGGGTTTTACGGAAAAAGCGGCGAAGCTTTTACGACTGAGACTCTTGAGCTTACTACCGCATGGAGCATTATGGGAAGAATGTCATGGAGTTTGTGGGGAAATTCGCTTGAAGTAGCGTACGATACCGAAAAAACGGATCCGTCTACGATCGTCGACGCTAGCAGAAGAATAGAATCGTCTTCATTGGATATAAGGCTTTCATTGCTTGACGATATGGCTTATTTCGTGGATACGAAAGAAGGGAAAGTCGGTTTAAATCAAGCTAATGCCGACTATATGGACACGCTCAAAACCAGAAGGCTCGAAGTGGAAAAAGCGTATAATGACTATTTAAATTCTTTAAACAGCGCCAGAACGCTCAGAAAAGAAATTAAACTGAGAGAAAGAAAACTTGAACTGATGAGAAAAAGAAACGATCTATACGAAGTTCCGACGGTCAGCCTCATGGAAGAATCGTGGAAATATGCCGAAGCCATTTCGGCTTATACAAGAGCGACTTATCAAAATCACGCTTCTGTAACGGAAATGGAAAGACTTACTTTAATGCCGTTAAGATAAAAGTATTGCAATAAAAAATTTTCGGAGGGGATTTTGGAAAAAATAAAATATTATTTTTTTATGTTCAAAGACAATCTTATGCATAAGATCGCAAACTACAGAGCTCAGTCGCCGCAACGCTTTAAAAAAATAACTTACATAGCCGCGATCGCTATGTTTTTGATTTTTGCCGGCATTGTCGTTTATTTGGTTTTTTTCAACAAGAAGGCGGCGGAAGAAGAAAGAAAAGATATCATACAGGTAAAAGTCATAAAAGTCGTCAAACAAAATTATATTGACAAGTACACGGTAATGGGCAGCATCAAAGGCGCGATTGAAAACGATATGCGTTTTGAGATAGAAGGCCATCTTGCGATGTACAATTACAAAGAAGGCGACAAAATTCCAAAGGGGAAAAATATTTGTTCTCTCGACCCAAAAGACGCTTTGACAAAAGCCGATTATGCCCAAAGCAAATATAAGAGCGAAAATTCCGCTTACATGTCCGCAAAAGAAAGATATAAAGTTTATGAAGATTTGTTCAATATGAAAGCTTTATCCGAAAGCAAACTTTACGAGGCAAAATTCGAAATACAATCGACCGAATCCCGCGTGAAAGCCGCTTTATCGGAGCTTGAACTTGCGCAGTCAAATCTTAAAAAAACCAATCTTGCCGCGCCGAGCGACGGTATCCTTGCCCAGATCATAATAAAACCCGGAGAATACATCACCCCGCAGGACGTCGTATTCAAATTCATAAGCAATCAGGGAACGAATTTTGAAGTTGATATTCCCGAAAAAGACATACAAAAAATTTCCATAGGGCAAAAAGTCAAAATTCTCAGCGATTCTTATGCCGACAGGGAGTTTGAAGGAGTGCTTTCGCAGATCGCCCCTGTGGTAAACATGAGAACAAGGACTTTTACCGTAAAAATAGACGTCGAAAACAGCAAGGGAGAATTGCGTTCCGGAATGTTCGGCAGAGGAACGATTTATTTGAAAGAGCTCAGCAACGTAGTGCTTGTCCCGTCGGACAGCGTAATTTCTCTTAATAATACGACGTTTTTGGTTCCTGTCGTCATGCCGGATTCCAGAAAGCCGGGTGAAGGCACGATACAGATGAGGCCTTGCGTTGTAGGCGACAAAGTTGCCGATAAAACCGTAATTTTAGACGGGCTTAATATCGGAGAATTCGTAGTTTCCGAAACGCAGGGACAATTGTCGGACGGAGCACAGGTAAAATTCCTTGAAGTTTCGCCGGAAGAAGAAGCCGTTCCCGTCGAATATTAGGAATTAATCAAATCATCAAAAGCAAATAATAAACTTTGCCGGTTTCAAGGCTTGTCCCTCATGAAAAAAACCTGCCGTGCAATGTTTTGATATACTGCTTGCTGCCGCAGAAAACAAACCGTTAGAATTTATTTACGGCAAAGCGGATAAATCGAATTGACGACCTGCGGATAAAAAAATATGGTTATTGATTTAGGTATAAAAAAGCCGGTTACCACTCTTATGATCGTGCTTGCATTGATAATGTTTTCCGGTATCATGCTTGTGCGTATTCCCGTTGAATTAAATCCCAATACACAGACAGGAATGGTCAGCGTAATTACAAGACTTCGCGGAGGCGTTGCTTCCAGCGAGGTCGAAAAGTACGTTACGCGTCCGCTTGAAGAAGTTTTTTCCGAGCTTAACGGCTTGAAAGAAATGATTTCTTCTTCAAAAGAATCCGAATCCAATGTTATGATGACTTTTCATCACGGCATTGATACGGATTTCATAGTTATTGACGTTCGCGAAAAACTTGCAATGGTAAGGCATCTGCTTCCGAAAGAAACGGAAAAACCCATTATCGCCAAATTCGAACAGTCGGACGCCCCGATTATAATTATTTCTCTCAGCTCGGACAAACATAGTCCGGAGCAGCTCAGGGAAGTCGCCGAAGAACAGATAAAAGAAAAGATCATGCGCGTTTCCGGAGTAGCCAATATAGAAATAGGCGGCGGAAGAGAAAGAAAACTTCTTATAGAAATCGACAATGCCAGGCTTCTTGCCTACAAACTGCCCATACTTGAAGTCGTACAGAAAATAAACCTGTCAAATATTTCGATCTCCGCCGGAGACATCGATGAGAAAAGCAAGAATTACGTAATAAGAGCTACGGGTGAATATAACAATATCAGCGAAATAGAAAATACCGGCATCGCCATTACGGATTCGGGTTCCATCATAAAAATCAGAGATATTGCCACCGTTAAAGATTCTTACTACGAGCCGACTTCTTTTGCAAGGCTCAATGCCAATGACGTCGTATCTTTATACATTCAAAAAGAATCTACTGCAAACACCATAAGCACTGCAAGAGAAGCGCTGGTTGTCATAGATAACTTATCAAATATTCTGGACGAAAATATAGCGGTGACGGTCGTAAAAAACGATGCGGAATACATAAGTAAAGCCATTTATTCCCTCTGCGAATCGCTTGTTGTCGGGGCTATTTTGCTTGGCGGAATATTGTTTTTGTTTATGCGCAACATAAGAAATATCATCATCGTCGGAACGACTCTTCCTTTAAGCCTTTTTATGTCCGTGCTTCTTATGTATTTCACAAATCAAACTTTTAACGTCATGACCCTCAGCGGTCTTGCCATGGGAATGGCAAACGTCATGGATAATGCGATCGTCGTTATAGAAAACATATCTTTCCACCATCACAGAAAAACTTTCAAGACAAAAGAAGAGCTTGTCATAAGAGGCACGGCGGAACTTTGGCAGCCGATATTTGCGTCTACGGTTACTACCATAGTAGTATTTTTCCCGCTTGTTTTTCTTGAACCGGAAATAAGACAGCTTTACATGCCTTTCGGCTTGACGATCACTTTTGCGCTTATAGCTTCTTTGGTAAGCACGATGATATTCGTTCCTCCGCAGATTTTCAGATGGCAGAACAATTTTGAACTTGAATTCCAGCAATGGTACATGAAAATAAGGCACATTTACGGGAAACTGCTTAAATTCGTTTTCAGAAGGCAGACTTATGTCTGGCTTTTCGTTTTTGCGCTGTTTCTTGCGTCTGTTAAAATTTTGCAAAGCAGAGATTCTGAATTTCTTGATGCCGGCGACGTAAATACGTTCAGAATAGGAATACAGTTTCCTCCGGCTACGCGCATAGAAGTTTCGAACGAAATAGTGAAAAAAATGGAAAAACATCTTTTATCTTTCAGAGATGACGTCGAAAGGGTATCGTCAAAGGTTGAAAAACTCCATACTTTCGTTGAAGTAAAAGTTTATAAAAACGCGGAATATTTTAAAGAAGAATTCAGAAAATTTTTTGGAGAATATACTCCGGCATTCGTATATTATCAGGATTCCAATTCAGCCGGCGCCAAAGAAATGTACGTTGACTTTTACGGACAGGATTACGATACGCTCAAACAGCTTGCTTTTTCTTCTTCGGGAAGGCTTCAGCAGGTCAAAGGGCTGACGGACGTAAAAATAAGAATGCGCGAGGATGAACCGGAAATCAATCTTTTTGTAGACAACGACAGGCTTGCGATCTTCGGGCTTACGGCTTATTATTTCGGAAACACTCTGCATTGCCAGATAAGAGGGCTTATTGCCACGCAGTACAGAACCGAAGGAAAACAGATCGAAACGATAGCCAGGCTTATGCCGGGAAGCGTGCGGAATGTTAACGACGTTTTGTTTATGGCGATAATAAACCCTAAAAAAGACGTGGTGCGCGTCGGACAGGTCGCGGAAGCCAAAGAGATAAAATCCACGCAGGAAATATGGCATAAGAATAAGAAACGTTTTATACAGATAAGCGCCAACAGAAATAAAGTAGGCCTTACCACTGCGGCCAACGGCATTACCGCCGCGCTCAAAGGCGTTGCGTTCCCGAGAGATTATTCGTTCAATATAGCCGGAGATTATGAAAAAACCGTTCAAAATCAGGGCGCGTTTATGATGGCTATAGTGCTGACGGTCATTTTGATCTTCTTTGTGCTTGCATCCATTTTTGAGTCGTATAAACAGCCTTTTCTCATTATGTTTTCGCTGCCGTTAAGCTTGATAGGGGTTGCTTTTTCGCTTTGGATATTTAAAAAATCCATAAGTCTGGGCGTGTGGATAGGCATAATGATTTTGTTCGGTTCCATAGTTTACGGTTCGATCATCATCGTGGACAAAATCAACCAAAGAAGGCACGGCAGAAAAAATGTTATGAGGGTTATTTTTGAATCGTGCAAAGAAAGACTCCGTCCGGAACTTATAACGTTTTTAATGAAAACTATCGGACTTTTGCCGATGGTGCTCAGCCGCGACGAAGCCGCTTCAATGTGGCGTTCGCTCAGTCTTACGGTTCTGTGCGGAACCGTAACCGGAACCATGCTTACGCTTCTGATTATCCCGACGGCTTATTATTTGATGGATAACCCTAAAAAGAGCTTTCACGGCTTTTTGGATAATATGAAAATTCTTGTGGGTTTGGTTAACAGAGTTAAAGCGCCCGGCATGAAAAAGATTAAAGCCGCTGCGTCTAATCCGGCAGCGCCGGATATAAATACCGGCAATAAAGATTTGCCTAAAGTGCCGAGAATGAAAATTTAAATTAATTATAAAGGAATGACAAATGAGCATGTTAAGACTTTCCGTAGACAGGCCGGTAACGACGATAATGTTATTTTTATCGATAGGTCTTCTCGGTTTGATTTCATACACGAGAATACCGCAGGAACTGTTTCCGTCTATGGAATATCCGCAGATCACTATCGTTACAAAGTATGAAGGCGCCGGGCCTGAAGAGTCGGAAAAACTCATAAGCAAGATGGTCGAAGAAACTGCCGGCACGGTCAAAGATATAAAAAGGGTTTCTTCAAATTCTAAAGAGGGCGTTTCAATAGTAACCTGCGAGTTCAGATGGGGAACCAATATGGACTTTGCCGCCATGGACGTCCGCGAAAAAATAGATTTGATAAAAGAGGCTCTGCCGCGCGACGCGCTTGAACCTGTCGTCTTAAAATATAATCCCACGCAGGTCGAGGCAATGATGCTTTCCGTAAGCTATAACAGCGGTTCTTCTTCCGCGTTAAGAATGGCTGATCTGAGACAGTTTGCCAAAAAAAATCTTAAAGACGAGCTGGAAAGGCTTGAAGGCGTTGCGAAAGTAGAACTCAGAGGCGGAGAAGAAAAAGAAGTTTTGATCGAAATAGACAAAGGCAGACTTCTTGCCAATCAGGTTTCAATAACCGAGATCATCACTTCGCTTCAAAATGCGAATATCACATATCCCGCCGGAACGATCAAAGAAGAAAAACACGAGTACCTCGTAAAAACCGTCGGAGAATTCCAAAGTATAGACGACATTGCCGGCCTTTCTTTCAGTAAAATAGACTATAACATTCAGCAAAATATGAGCACAAAAAGAGTCAGAAACCAGCAGCAGGAAACCGGCGATAAAATAGTTTTTTTAAAAGACGTCGCCGACATTAAAGAAGCGCTGAGAGACAGAAAAGGTTATTCGAGATACGGCATAGGCAACAGCATTGCCGAAAACATATCGGTCAGCATTTACCAGCAGTCCGGCTCGAATTTGATCAATCTTTCAAATAACGTGCAGAAAAAACTTAAAGATATCAGAGAAGCCGGAAAAGTTCCGGACGACGTGGACATTAAAATCACTTCCGACCAATCGGACTTCATTAAAGAATCTCTGGCAAATTTATATTCCAGCGGTATACAGGGAATTCTTTTATCGTTCATACTTTTATATTTCTTTATGAAAAGCTTTATGGCTTCGACTATCATAAACGTCGCCATTCCGGTCGCTCTTTGTTCAACTTTGAGTTTGATGTATTTTAACGATATTTCGATCAATACGATGTCGCTCGGAGGACTGACTGTAGGTATCGGTATGGTCGTTGACAATTCAAACATGGTTCTTGAAAATATTCTGATGCAGTATCACAGATTAAAAGCCGGAGACAAAAAAGAGTCCATTTACGCCGCGACAAAAAGTTTGCTTGCCCCGATTTTAAGTTCAACGTTTACTTCGGTCGCGATCTTTATTCCTTTTGTTTTCGTGGCAGGAATGATAGGACAGCTTTTTAAGCAGCTGGCGCTGACTATTACTTTTTCGCTTATATCTTCGATTTTTGCGGCAATGTTTTTGGTACCGCGTCTTGCGCTGTCTGCCGATTTAAGCAAACAGTCTATTACCGCTGGCATGGACGCTATCAACAAATATTTTACTCCTTTGTTTAAATCCGTGCTGGATTGGAGAATGGGGAAAGTTACTCTGTGCGTTTTGGTGTACACGTTCGTAGGCGTCATATGTTTTATGCTTATTCCAAAAGAGTTTATGCCTAAAGTCGACGAGAGAAGATTCGTTTTAAATTTGACTATGCACCCGGACACTCCGCTTGAAATAACAAACGCCACGTCGAAAAGAATAGAAAAGCTTATTTCAAATTATCCGGAAGTAAGGGACATTTCCGTAAGCGTAGGCTCTACGGGAGAAAATTCCGGCGTAGCGGCTATAGAATCTCTTTCTACATATCAGGCAAGGATAATAGGAAGGCTTAACAAAGAAGGCATGTCCACAAACGAGCTTGTCGCCGATATTTCAAATGAAATAAAAAAATGGGGAGTGAGCGGCATAGATACGGAATTTTTGACGCAGCAAGGTCTGTTTGGTTCCGGCGTTGGCGCCTCATCCGGACTTATGATCGAAATAAGAGGAAAAGATTTAAAAGTCCTGAAAAGAGCCGCCGATGAAATAAGAAATATCATGAACGATATGGATCAGTTTTACGGCATTAAGCTTGACCCTCCGGATGAAGTTCCGGAGCTGAGGCTTACTATAGACAGGGAAAGAGCGTCGCTTTTCGGACTCTCCACGCAGGACATTTCGGCAATGACTCTTGCCGCGATTAAAGGTTTTGTCGCGACAAAACTTAAAATGAAAGACGACGAAATGGATATAAGGGTAAGAATGCGTCCTGAAGACCGCGACAGGCTGGAAAAGGTTATGGAAATGACGGCATACTCTCCGTGGGGCATGACTATACAGCTTAAACAGATTTCACAGGCAAATTTTGTGAAAACTCTTCCGGCTATTAAAAGAATAGAAGGCGAAAGAACTTATCTTCTCTCGGCAAATATCAGAGGCAATTTTACAAAAGCCGTCGCGGAGATAGAAGAGATATTAAACGACAGATATAACAATGACGATATTCATTGCGTAATTTCCGGAGAAATGCTTGCCATGAAAGAGGCCTTATCGCAGATTTCTTTTGCTTTGGGTTTGGGCGTCATAATAATATTTATGATACTTGCTTCCGAATTTGAATCGCTTTACCAGCCGATAATAGTTATGACCGCCGTTCCTTTAGGCGTTATCGGCGCTTTGTTTGCTTTGACTGTAACAATGCAGTCTATCAATTCGATTTCGATGTTAGGGTTTATAATGCTTGTAGGAAACGTTATCAACATATCCATTTTGCTTGTGGACAGGTTTAATTTGGTTCTTGAAAGGGAAATCGCAAGAAATAACGGAAAAAAACCGGCAATGCTCGCTCTCAAGAAAAAGATTCTTGAAACTACTGTAAATCACATAAGGCCTATCACCATGACAACTCTTACGACGATCACAGGCATGCTCCCCCTTGCAATAGGTTTCGGCGGTAAAGAGTCGACAAACCAGCCTATGGCAATAGCCGTTGTGGGCGGCCTTTCATTTGCGCTTGTCCTTGCATTGATTTTTGTTCCGTACGTCTACCTTGCCACAAAAGGCATGAGAAACACCGAAGACAATGAACTTTTCGTATGGAATAACGACAAACAATTTTAAACACCCAAACATAAAATATTAAAACGTTAAAATCCTAACAGCCCTTTACGCAGGCTGTTAGGATTTTAAATTATTACAATAAAACCCCTCTTTTTTCCTTTGTCGTCATCCGCGAGTGTTTTTATCGGGGATCGATTTTGCCGTTTTGCTGTTCGCCGTAATTCCCACTTTTTAAAGGGGGTGGCCGGAGACAATGTCTCCGGACGGGGGATTTGCCGTATGCGCAAGGTTCTAAATTTCATGTTCAATATAC
>JAISDI010000066.1 GCA_031264895.1 Endomicrobium sp.
AAGAGGATGCCGCTCAAACAACCGAATTTGATAATCTTCAAAAATCTTTCGCTCATAGACTCGCTTAGAGGCGGCGAACGACAACGGCAACGACAACGACTACAACGGCAAAAGCGAACGGAAAAGACAAAGACAAAGACAAAGACAAAACAGATATAGCAAACAAACTAGATATTGTCCCATTATTTCCTGTGTTTGTCGTGTATGTCTGTCGTGATTAGGGTTCTCTAAAAACCCTGAAAAAATTCAACTCAAAGGGTTTGTCATGCTGAATTTATTTCAGCATCTAGTCGTTAAAAAGATTAACGACAGACCCTGACAAACTTTGTTTGCAGGGTGACGGCTAGGTGGGGGAGAGAAACCCGATTGCAATCTTACTCAATAGAGACAATACTAAACTGTTTTGCTATAAAAAACAGATAAATAAATTATTTTTTAGTCCTACGATACCAAAACCAATCAAAAGATCACAGATCAAAACACATTGAAAATCAGACGAGAAATAGATTCTATATTGTATTTTTACACATTTTTTGGTTTAATATACAAGTTATTTTGCGCGTGCCTATGCAGCGCATCCTAAGAATTGTTTTACATGAATTTGAACGCAGTTTTTATGCGTTCTCTATTTTTATTATAAGAAGCCGGGTTGCCGGCTTGATATTGCGGGCGTGGCGGAATTGGCAGACGCGTATGGCTTAGGACCATATACCGCAAGGTGTGGGGGTTCAAGTCCCTCCGTCCGCATATTAAAAAATTAATAATTGTATAAGGGGAGATAAATGGCTCAGGAAAGTAAAAAAATTGATTTTAAATCTACCGTTATAGATAAAAAAGCGTGTTCAATTACGCTTGAAATCGAAGTTTCTCCGGAAACGGCCGGAAAAGAAATTGACGATGCGTTTAACGGTCTTCAAAAGCAGGTCAGGCTTGACGGGTTCAGGCAGGGAAAAGCGCCTATAAGCATAGTCAAAGAAAAATATGCCGACGAAGCCAAAAGCAGAGCCGTTGAAACAATAATAAAGGGAACCATTCTTGACGCTCTCGAAAAAGAAAAATTTCTTCCCATAGATTTTCCCGTTGTGGACGAGTTTGATTATAAAATCGGAGACGTTTTAAAATACCGTTTTACTGCGGAATGCCATCCGTCGATCGAAGCAAAAGATTATAAGGCAATACCGGTAAAAAAAGAAATATTTAAGGTTACGGATGCCAGCCTTGCTCAAAGTTTAGACGCCTTGAGGGAAAGAAACGCAAAGCTTATTCCTTCAAAAAGCGGAGTTGTCGGAAAAGAAAGTTTTGTAATGGTTGATTATGAAGCTTTTGACAATGACGTCGCTTTACCGGAGGTTACTGCAAAAAATCATATGCTTGATTTGGGTTCGCAAGATACGGTAAAAGGCTTTAAAGAAGCTCTTGAAGGCGCAAAAATAGGAGATGAAAGAGACGCAAAAGTTGATTATCCGCAAGACTATCCAAATAAAGCTTTATCCGGAAAAACTATAACATTTAAGACAAAAGTTTTAGAAATAAAAGAAAAAGAACTTCCCGAACTCAATGACGATTTTGCAAAAGATATGGGCACGGAAAACCTTGAAGATTTGAAAAATAAGGTAAAAGAAGCCGTTGAAGCCGAAGAAAAACGCCGTCAAGACAACGAATCCGAAAAGCAGGTCATAGATTATCTCGTAGAAAAAAATGTTTTTGAAGTCCCGCAGTCTCTTGTTGAACGGCAGAAAGAAAATTTAATCGAAAAAATGAAAGAATATATGCAAAAGCAGGGCGCGCCAAAAGAGTACATAGAAAAGCAAGCGGAACTCGGACAGGAAAAATTTAAAGAAGAAGCCGAAAAAAATGTCAGGCTTTCATATATTTTAAACTCGGTTTACGTTAATGAGAATCTGCAAATAACGCAGCAGGACTTAGAAGAAGAAAAAAACAGAATGAAATCTGCCAACCCCGGCAGAGATGCCGCCGTAGAAAAATATTTTACGGAACACAAAGATAATATCTCGATTTCTCTCAAAGAAGAAAAGCTCTTTAAATTTTTATTCGATAATGCCAAAATTGCGGAAGAAGTTAAAGATATGCCGCTAAAAAACGGTAATTAGTAATGAGTAATTAGTAATTAACGACCACGACAAACAACGACTACGACCTAGTCTTTCATTACTCTAATTACTAACGCTAATAATTGCCGTGCTAGAAAGTCGGAAATTCCCACTTTTTTAAAGGGGGTGGCATGCGGAGCATGACGGGGGATTTTTACCAAGTCTCGTATGGGATAGTCTTTGTTTTGTCTTTGCAGTTGCCGTTAATTACTAACTATTAATTATTTTTAAGGAGTTGTTATGCCTTCAATAATACCAACAGTAATAGAAAGATGGAATCAAGGTTCTGCTGTAACATACGATCTATATTCGCGTTTGCTCAGAGACAGAATTATTTTTGTCGGCGGGCATGACGGGGCGATCGCTACGGATTCAGCCAATGTTTTGATTGCCCAGCTTTTGTATCTCGATTCCGAAGATCCCGGAAAAGATATCAGTTTATATATAAATTCACCCGGCGGAATGGTTACTGCCGGGCTTGCCGTTTATGATACGATGCAGTTTATTAAAAGTCCGATTACCACAATATGTATGGGAATGGCCATGTCTTTCGGGGCGGTTTTGCTTGCCGCCGGAACAAAAGGCAAAAGATATGCTCTTACTCATTCTCGTATTATGATTCACCAGCCTTTGATTTACGGCGGAGGTTTATCAGGTACGGTGTCCGATATAGATATTGAAACTAAAGAACTTGTCTCCACAAAACAGAAACTTTCCGAAATAATAGCTAACCATACCGGAAAAACTGCCTCGCAGGTTTTAAAAGATACGGACAGAAATTATTATATGTCGGCGCAGGAAGCAAAAGATTACGGAATAATAGACGAAGTTATAGTGAGTTTAAAATAAAATGGATAATTACAATAACGAACAGCGACGCTGCATGTTTTGCAAAAAAGGGCCGCCCTACAGACTTGTCGGCGGAGGCGGTAATTATATTTGCGAAGAATGCGCAAGAAGCTCAAAAGAAATGTTTGACAACATTAATAAGAAAGAAGCTAAAGAAGTCGTAAAAAAACTTCCTAAGCCAAGTGAAATTAAGCGTTTTCTGGACGATTATGTCATCGGGCAGGAATACGCAAAAAAAACTCTTTCTGTTGCAGTGTATAATCATTACAGAAGAATAGAAACTGCCGCTGCGGCCAATAAAGGCGACGTTGAGCTGCAAAAATCCAATATATTGCTTTTAGGGCCTACAGGCACCGGTAAAACGCTGCTTGCGCAGACTTTGGCAAAAGTTTTAGACGTTCCCTTTGCAATAGCGGACGCCACTACTTTGACGGAAGCCGGATATGTCGGCGAAGACGTTGAAAACATACTTTTAAGGCTTATACAAAACAGCAATTTCGACATTAAAAAAGCGGAAAGAGGAATAATTTACGTCGACGAAATAGATAAAATATCAAGAAAGTCCGATACGCCCTCCATTACGCGCGACGTTTCCGGAGAAGGCGTGCAGCAGGCGCTTTTAAAAATACTTGAAAGTACCGTCGCAAACGTTCCTCCGCAGGGCGGAAGAAAACATCCGCAGCAGGAATATCTTAAAATAGATACCACCAACATACTATTTATCTGCGGCGGCGCTTTTGACGGGCTTGAAAAGATAATAGAAAGAAGAATTTCTAAAAAGACTTTAGGTTTTGTTACCGACGGCTCGGATAACAGAGACAAGATAAAAGACAAAGATTTCGTTCTTTCTAAAGTACAAACGGAAGATTTGATAAAGTTCGGAATGATACCGGAATTTGTCGGAAGGCTTCCGGTAGTTTCGACGCTTAATCATTTGACGGTTGAAGATATGGTTCACATTTTGACGCGCCCGAAAAATGCTTTAGCAAAACAGTATAAAAAAATGTTTGAAATTGAAGGGGTCGAACTTTCGTTTGACGCGGACGCTTTAGAGTTTGTCGCCGGAGAGGCTTTAAGAAGAGGATCTGGCGCAAGAGGATTGAGATCTATCATAGAAAGCGTCTTGACAGACACAATGTTTGAAATTCCCGACAATGAAGATATCGAAAAGTGTATAATAACTATTGAAGCCGCCGAAAAAAAAGAAAAGCCAAAACTGGTATACCGCAACGGTACAAAGGAGACGGCATGAGCGAATTAGACAGATTTACAAGCGATAAAAACGATAACCAAAAAATACCCGACACGCTGCCTATGCTTCCTGTCAGGGATATTATCCTATATCCTGCCATGGTTTTACCGCTGGCAGTCGGAAGAGGGAAGTCAGTAAGAGCTTTAGAAGAGGCAATGTCGACAAACAGGCTTATTTTTGTCGTTACGCAAAAAAATATACAGATAGAAGATCCCACTCCGGATGATATTTTTAATATCGGAACCGTATGTGAAGTTTTGCAGATGTTAAAAATGCCGGACGGAACGCTTAAAGCTTTGGTAGAAGGTCTCAACAGGGCGCAGTGGACGGATTTTAGGCTTAACGACAGAGGTTATGTCGAGGTAGGATTAAATGTTTTTGACGAAAAAGTCGAAAAAACTCCGGAATCCGAAGCCATTATGCGCCGCGCTATTTCGCTTTTTGAGCAGTACGTAAAATTAAATCCGAGAATGCCTATGGAAGTTTCGGTTTCGGTCAACAATATTACCGATCCCGCAAGGCTTGCCGATACTATAGCTTCTCATCTGGTAATAAAAAATAATGATAAGCAATCCATTCTGGAACTTGTTGATCCTGTCAAAAGGCTTGAAAAAATCATACAAATACTCAATGCAGAAATCGAAATATTGAATATCGAAAGGCGCATACAAAACAGAGTTAGAAACCAGATAGAAAAAACGCAAAAAGAGTATTATCTTACCGAACAGATGAAAGCGATTCAAAAAGAACTTAAACAAAAAGACGACGCGCAGAAAGATTTAGATGAACTCAGAGTTAAACTTAAAGATACAAAAATGCCGGAAGCCGCAAGAGAAACTGCTGAAAAAGAATTGTCAAGGCTTGAAAAAATGATGCCAATGTCTCCCGAAGCTTCGGTAATAAGAACTTATCTGGAATGGTTTATCGATCTGCCTTGGGAAAAGTCCACCGAAGACAATCTTGATTTGAGAAGAGCAAAAGAAATTTTAGATCAGGATCATTACGGATTGGAAAAAGTCAAAGACAGAGTGCTTGAATACCTTGCCGTTCTTTCGCGCGTACACAAGATAAAAGGGCCGATTTTATGTTTTATCGGGCCTCCCGGCGTAGGCAAAACTTCCATAGCAAAATCGGTAGCAAGAAGTTTGGGAAGAAATTTTGTAAGAATTTCTATGGGCGGCGTTAGAGACGAAGCCGAAATCAGAGGACACAGACGCACATATATAGGTTCTCTGCCGGGCAAAATAATACAGTCCATGAAAAAAGCCGGCTCAAATAATCCCGTGTTTATTTTAGACGAAATAGACAAAATGGGTTCGGATTGGAGAGGCGACCCTTCCGCCGCATTGCTTGAAGTATTAGACCCCGAACAAAATTATGCTTTCGCCGACCATTATCTCGACGTGGATTTCGATTTATCAAAAGTTATGTTCATAACTACAGCAAACACGCTTCACAATATCCCAAACACTCTGCTCGACAGACTTGAAATTATAAGGTTTTCCGGATATACGGATTACGAAAAACGCCGTATCGCGCAGGATTTTATCATACCGAAACAGTTGGAAGAACACGGCTTAAAAGAAGAAGAGCTTATCATACCGCAAGACGCCCTTGAAGCCGTTATAACAAATTACACGCATGAAGCCGGCGTAAGAAATTTGAGCAGGGAAATAGCAAACCTTTGCAGAAAAGCCGCAAAAGATTTGGCTTTTGACGCAAATATCAAATCTATCGACGTAACGCCGGAAAATTTAAATAAATATTTAGGCATTCCCGTATACGAAAGAGAACGTATCGCTGAAAACGATATCGGAGTGGTAACCGGCCTTGCGTGGACGGAAGTCGGCGGGGAAACTCTTACCATAGAAGTAAACAGAATGAAAGGAAAAGGAGGGCTTGTCCTTACCGGAAAGCTCGGCGACGTGATGAAAGAGTCGGCGCAGGCCGCGCTTACTTATGTGCGTTCGTGCGCAGATAAACTTGCAATAGACGAGAACATTTTCAGAGAGACGGATTTTCACGTGCATGTTCCGGAAGGCGCAG
>JAISDI010000083.1 GCA_031264895.1 Endomicrobium sp.
CCGCGATCAAATCATGCGGAAGCTTATTGATAAATCCTACGGTATCCGTCAGAAGAACATATCTCCCGCCGGGAAGTTTTATTTTTCTCGTGAGAGGGTCAAGCGTGGCAAAAAGTTTATCGTCGGCATAAACGCAGCTTTTTGAAAGGTTTTTCAGAAGAGTGGACTTACCCGCATTAGTGTATCCCGCTATGGCAACTTCAGGCAAGTCAGAATTAGAGCGTCCTCTTCTTTGTATTTCCCTTCTCTCTTTTATTTTTGCTATTTCCGCGTCCAATTCCGCTATACGATCCCTTATTTTCCGTTTGTCGCTTTCAAGTTTTCTCTCTCCAGGCCCGCGCCTTGTTCCTATGCCTCCGGTCTGGCTGTCCATTCCGGCGTTTTGATTTACGAGGCGCGCCATATTATAAGTCATCTCGGCCCTTTCAACCTGAAGTTTTCCCTCTTTGGTTCCGGCCCGATAAGCGAATATGTCCAGAATAATTCTTGTCCTGTCGACAATTTTAATGCCGATCAGTTTTTCAAGATTTCTCTGCTGTATGGGTTTTAAAGAATCGTCAAAAACAACGGCGTCTGCCCGCATTTCCTCTACAATCTCTTTTATTTCCGCAGCTTTTCCGCGTCCGATAAAATATGCCGGATCAGGAGTATCTCTCTTTTGTATAATTCTTTCAATGCCTACTGCTCCGTCGGTAAGACACAAGCTTTCAAGTTCGTCTAAAGAATTTTCAATCTCAGCTTTAATTTTGTCTTTGGTTTGCAACGCGACCAGAATAACTCTTTCCATGACGGGATTTTATAATATTATGACTCTTTTTACAATATTAAACGCGCAAAACGCATTCAAAAATCAACGATATTTAGTATTAGTATCATTTATCGCCGTATGGGTCATACCATTTATTGTAGATAAAAGCCGCCGTAACCGCTTTGTCAAAAGAAAGGAGCTTTTCTTCCATTTCATTATATCCCGAAATATCTTTTGAAGGAAAATATTCAAGAACGTTTTTGCGGTCATGCGTCATATAATTTCTGCCGTCTGTAAAAGCTATTACGGTTCCGTCATTCATAAAAGCAAAATGCTGCGCCGATTCGTCTAAGGCGTTTACTCCGCAGGCGCTGAAAGAAGCGTCGATATTCATGAAATGACATAATGTCGGGATGACGTCAGCCTGAGAAACGGCATAGTCAATCTTGCGTTTTTCCAATATTTTCGGCGCATAAATAACAAAAGGAATATTAAATTTTTCTTTTACGGTATCGAGCGTAAGCACGGGGCCTGACGTATGGTCGGCAAGAAAAATGAAAACAGTATTGTCAAAATAACCTTCTTCTTTTGCCGTTTTTATTAAATTTCCTATTGCATAATCGCTGTAATATAAATTATTCAAAAACCGTTCCTCATCGTTGTTACCCGTATATTTTTTAAACATATCCAAAGTTTCAATGTAAGGGAAATGCGTTGTTCCCGTAAGAGAAAAAATAAAAAAAGGCTTGTTTTCTTTGTGATATTGGCCGGCTTTTTTAGCGGTAAAATCAAGCAGTTCATAATCGAATCCCGCCGTATTTTGTTTTTCATATTCAAGAATTCTCGGAAAATCTTCCTGACAATAACTTTCCGTAAAATTTAAAACGTTTTTTGCTATGACATCCATTTTCATTGATTTTTTCGTATACGCCTGCGTAAACAAAGTCGTATAGCCTTTTGCGTTAAACGCGTCGGGCAGAGACATTATGTTCTTTGTATATTCAAACCCTTCCGATATAAGCTGCATACCGGGCATAAAGTTTATGCCCATAAGCACGGAAGAAATACCGTAAACAGTGCGTCTTCCGGACGCATACGCATTGCCAAAAGCTATACCGTTATTGTATATTTCGTCAAAATTCGGAGTTACGCCGTAATTGCCGCCTCTCATGCTGTCTATATATTTAGGCGTCCAGCTTTCAAGTAAAACTACGATAACATTATATTTTTTGAATTCTTCTTCATTTTTTATCGCGCGCATAAACGGATAATCAGCGTTTTTCATTATTTCTTCTGGGGAGTGCAGCATTTCTATAACATTATTAAAAGCTTTTTCTTTAGGATAACTGTTGGATGAAGATTGCGCTTTACTTAACATTTGCGTCTGAACAAAAATTCCGTTAAGCATAAGCGTAACCTGCTGCGAACTCTTTTTTATTTCATACGCATCGTGAATGCTTAAAGGGATATTTCCGAAACCTCTCACTCCTGCAAACACAAGAAGAGCGGCAAAAAGCATATACACCACATTTAATATACCCCCCCCCGGGTAGCATTTTTCAATAAACTTAAACGTAAAATGTATTAAAACCGCAACCAGTCCGCCGACAAGAAGAAGAGCCCACCAGTAATATCCGAAAATGTGCCTTAACAAAAACTCTTTTTCTCCCCATACTAAAAGAAGCTCTTCGGCCATATGCCTTTTAACTTCTGGGAAATAAAAAAAATCGGAAGCAAGCATTATAATCAAAACGGCGCTTGAAAATGCCATTATGACCGCAACGGTTTTTATATATTTAGGCGTTTTTACCGGCAAAAATAACAATACGGCAAATATTCCCAAGTACAGACTTATTGTAGATATATCAAAACGCGCGCCGTATAAAAACGTAAAAGCCAACTCGGAAAAAGGCAGTTTCCCAAAAACGTCCGGATAACTGAAATAAAACGCAGCGCGCGTCAATGAAAAAATTATAAAAAGCAACAAAAAATAAAATAAAGAAATCTTGATTTTAACTTTGATATCCCGACTGTAACTCCTTTTAAATAAATCCATAAATCTGTCAATATACATACGTATCATTTTTGCCATTTCTCCATTAAAGATTATAAAAAAATTTATTATAGCATAATAATACACGCCTCTATTATCGGCAGTCTATAATAACAGGCAAAACGCATGAAAGGAAAAGATAATTAATAGAAGGTCGATTTTTTATTCAATTTTTCTGACCTTTTTTCTTATAACCCTAACAATTTTTCTACATACATTCCAAAATTACACCC
>JAISDI010000135.1 GCA_031264895.1 Endomicrobium sp.
AGTAATAAACATAATTACAAAAACCGCAAAAGTCGAATCTCCGGACGCAAACGTAGGTTTTTCTTACGGGTCGGATAAAACCTTAAATCCTTATGGCACGATTCAATATTATAATGACAAAGCTGCTGTTTTGCTGGCAGCTTCCGAATATCAAACCGATGGATACAGAAAAAATTCCGATTATAAAGGAACAAATCTCTTGTTTAACGGTTCAATAGATATTACGAATAAATCCTCTTTATCGCTGTCCGCAAACAGTTATGACGCCGATTTCGGATATCCGGGTTCTAAAATATGGCTTGATTTAGGAAGACGCAAAGATCACAATGAGTATATTAAAGCAGACTATAATTTAAATTTTGATGAAATAAAATTTAAGTTATCGGTATACCATTCTGATAACTCAACATATAACGACAGCCAATTTGACCATTCTAAAACTTTCAATAAAACCGAAGGCATTCAAGGAGATTTACTCTGGAAATCTTTTTTATTTGGAACAGAATTTGTCAATGAGTCGCATAATACGCAGAATACCGTTGATGGAATTGCTTCGGGTAATTTAATTGTCGATAAAACCAGAAACACAACGGCCGTTTATGCCCAGTGGGACGGAATTCTTGGAAAATTCCGTATAATTCCGAGCATAAGATATGATTATAATTCCATGTATTACGGAATTTTTACTCCATCAATTTCTGCGGTATATAATCTGTCAAATCATTTTAAATTTTCCGCAAATAGCGGCAAAGTATGGAGAGCGCCTTCTTTTAATGAATTATACAACCAATGGGGAAGCGGAAATCCAAATTTAAAAGCCGAAGAAGGTTTTTCGGGAGATATAGGAATTGAATTTACCTATAATAAAATCAATACATTTGCCACAGGATATTATATTGATAGCGATAATTTAATCGTAGCAGATGGAAGTAATAATAATATTCTTAAAAATATAGATAAAGCCAAACAATATGGAGTTGAAATTGGCGTAGGATATGTAATTTCGAAATGGCTGAATATAAATTTAAATTACACATATCTAAATGCTGAAAATACTTCAAAAGGATCTAACGGTAAAATATTGGTATACAGCCCAGAAAATACAATCAATTCTATAGTAAATATTAAACCTTTAGATAATTTGTTATTGTCGGCTGTTGTAAGTTATAAAGATAAATACTTTGAAAATGAGAGAAATACCATAGAAAATAACGGTTTTGCAACTCTTGACTTGACCGCAAACTATAAAGTAAATAATATGCTGTCCTTTTGGATAAAAGGTTTCAATATTGCCAATGCCGATTATCAGATAGTTGACGGCTACCCAATGCCCGGCACAACGGTATACGCGGGAATTGATTTTAAATTCTGGAAATAAAATAATATTTTATTTATCTTACAAAAGGCAGGCTTGATTTTACCAAGCCTGCCTTTTAACTTATACGCTTAAACCCCGTTTTGAAACAATTCTCTTTCTGTGAATGGGAATTCACGGCAAAGACTAAAGGAACGCAGCCTTTCTAACTTGCCGTCTGCAAAGACCGGCTCAGATTCTGGAATATTTTTTGAACAGCGTTACCATTATGTAGGCTGTGAAGAAACCTATTATTGCGCCGATCAGTACGTCTGAAGGGAAATGGCTGCCTACGTACATTCTTTCAAAGCCCATTCCAAAGGCTAAGATTATATACCAATACCAATATTTTCTTGCAAGCATAAACATAACCGTACATGCCGCAAAGGCCGCGTTTGTGTGTCCCGAAGGAAAAGAGTTTTTGTGAACGGTTTCATAAAACGTATTGACATTATCGTCGCCGAATACGGTTAAAGGCCTTGGTCTTTCAAAATAGTTTTTCATAAAATAGACTATCAAAGCCGACGTTACCAGAACGCTTGCCATAAGCGCTATGTCTGTCCAGAAACGTTTTTTATCCGAAACCCACAATATTGAAATAGATATCATTAAAATCGAAACAAGTCCCAGATTAAAGCTTTTTGAATCACAGAAAGATACTACGGACATATAAAAATCCAGAATTTTAACGTGCATTGTCGAATTGATAAATTTGAAAACCGCATGATCGGCTTTTATAAGCTCTTCGGGGATATTCTTTTTAGGCCCGAGAAGATTTGCCGTGTATTTTTGGTCAAGCTTAGAAGGTTTAAATTTTTTGCATTCGGTAAAAAAGAAATTTCTGACTTTTTTGCCGTTTCTGTGTACGGAAAATTCGTTCGGCTGCGAATATGATTCAAATGCGTCCGCGTATTTTTGAGGGTCATAATAAAAAAAATCATTGCATATAAAAATTGCGCTTTTGTTTGTTAAACTTCTTAGACTTCTCTGCCATAAATCATAAGCGTCTATTTTATCGCTTAAACAGTATACTCTTATTTCAGGTACAGCAAAAGCTATCTGGCTTGCAAGATAACTTTTATGCGTGAATATAAAAGGTTTATTTTTTGGCGGGTATTGCGCCATTATTTTTCTTATTTCTTCGCCCAATTCATTCCAGCCGAATAAATCGTTTGAAATGTCTATTCTTTCGGTTTCGGGTATGCCGTATTTAACTTTTTGCGACTGCTCTTTTGGAATGAATTTTTCTAAAGGTATGATTTTATACATCAAATGCAGCGGAAAAATAATCAATAAAATTATAGTGAATGTCCACGAAATTATAGTGTAATTTCTAAACCATCTTATTTCCCAATATTTAAGCGTTAAATGAGCGGCGTATATTGCCAAAACGAGATAGCCCATGGCAGGCCAGTGCGGCAGAATTTCGTTAAATGTAGCGATAAAATTGAAGAGTATTAACGTCGGAAGAGAAAAGCAGGCGATAATCAATGCCGTTCTGTCTTTTTTCAGCCATGCTTCTTTTACGCATAAAAAAGCTGCGGCAAGAAAAACCAAAAATATCGGCGGCGACAAATATCCGGCCTGCGCTCCGAAAGAGCGGCCAAAAAGAAGCAAAGAGAATTTAGGAGCCGAACTGCCAAAGCCGTGCCTCATCTGAAAACCGAAAGAAGCCCAGTTGTTTTCTATATTCCACAAAATTACAGGGATAAACATTGCCGCCATTATCATAAATGCAAGCTACGGTTCTTTTTCTTTAAACCAGAATCTATGTTTTGGCGAGAGAATTAAAAATAAAGTAATTCCCACGGGTATCATTACCGCGTTATATTTTGAAAGCAGCGCAAGACCGCCTATTACTCCCAGCAAATACCAATATTTTTTACCGCCGGTTTCTATTATTAAAAGGAATATAAATAAAGAAAGAATCCAAAATAATGCAAGAGGGGAATCCGGTATGGACACTACCGAACCTAAAAATGAAAATACCGGCAGCACGTTTAATAAAAGAGCGCCGGCAAACGCAGTTCTTTCATTATAAAGTTTTTTCGCGCAAATAAAAAATATCCATGAAGCGACAAAAAAGATTATCACCGCGGGAAGGCGCACCGCAAATTCCGTATTGCCGAAAATGGAAGTTGAAATTTTTATTATATATGAAATAAGAGGGGGATGATCAAAATATGACAATGATAAAAACTTTGTATAAACCCAGTAATGCGCTTCGTCGACAGTCAGCCCTACTTTGCCTATAAAAAGCAATCTTAAAACTGCCGTAGCGGCGTTAAGTATCCAAAACCATAATCTGTAATTTCTCATACGCTGCCCGTAATTTTCAATTTGAGAACTTTAAACAGATATTTAATAAGCGTCCACGGATGAAGTTTCGACTGGCCGGACATTCTCGAAAGAAATTCTATAGGATACTCTTTTAACGTAAATTTGTATTTTTTTAAATAATAAACGACTTCAGTTACGATAAAAGGGTCGTTTGCTTTCAAATCGCCGACAATTTTTTCCAGAACTTCCTTTTTAAACATTCTGTACCCCGAAGTAGGATCTTTTATTTTTACGCCCAATACTATCGACAGATATAATTTTGAAAGATTGCTGACAACCTGTCTCAATAAAGTTCTATTTTCATCTTTCCCGCCTTCAATATATCGCGAGCCTATCACTACGTCGCATTCTTTTATAGTTTCCAGAAATCCCGGAATATATTTTGGCGCATGAGAGCCGTCTCCGTCCATTTCGACTATATATTCGGCATTCATCTCGACGGCTTTTTTAAAACCGTCTTTTCCGGCATAACCTCTGCCTTTTTTTTCTTTTCTGAGAAGCAGATGTACTTTCGGGTTTGTTTTTGAGATTTCTTCGACTATTTTATATGTTCCGTCCGGAGACATATCGTCGACTATTAAAACTTCCGCGTCAACGCCGCAGTTCAAGACGTCTTCAATCATCTGTTTTATGTTTGTAGCTTCATTGTATGTCGGAATCATCGCAATTATTTTCATCGTATAAATCCTTTATAAATATTTTTCAACGGCTTCTATAACTTCACCGTCGGAAATAGAGTCCATACAGTTTTTTACCAGATTGCACTCCTGTTTATAACAGCAAACGCACTCTTTATCCGCCTGAAGTTTTGCGCCGCGTCCGTACACTTCGATTTCCGCAAGCGAAGTCGGCCCGAATAATGCGACTATGTTTTTTTTAAGTCCGGCAGCCGCATGTAAAGCCATTGTGTCGCCGCATACGATTATATCGCATAAATTTATCATTGCAAAAAAATCAGGGATACCGTTATTTGTGCCGGCAGAGTACACATTATCGATATTCTCGCTTAAAATAGCTTTTATTTCATCTTCATCATCTTTTCCGCCAAGAAGAAGAACCGTATGCCCTTTTGCCGAAAAATGTTTTGCGAGC
>JAISDI010000154.1 GCA_031264895.1 Endomicrobium sp.
TTAAATAGGCAGATTTACCATTTTATTGTGTTGCGCCAGCTGTTTAAAAGAGCTTCGGACTTTTCAATAGCTTTTACTTTATTTTTTTCGCTTTCAAAAATTACTTTGCCGCTGTCGCATACATATCCTATCTGCGCATAAGCTGTGCCTTTGAAAACTTCTTTAAATTTTGCAATATTTTCGGGCGCAATTTCAACTATAAATCTTCCGTTGGACTCCGAAAATAAAATTTCTGCGGGCGTCATTTGTTCTTTGCATTTTACCGCGTCTATATTTATTTTTACGCCTTTTTGCGCCGCAAAAGCCATCTCGCTTACGGAAACGGCAATTCCGCCTTCCGAACAATCGTGACAGGCTTCAACAATATTTTTGTTTACGGCATCATAAAGTTTCTGCATTATTATTTTCGATTCTTTGGGGTAAACGTCCGGAACTATGCCGCCTTTTATTTTATTTATTTTTGAAAAAACAGAACCGCCAAGCTCGTTTCGCGTATATCCGAGTATAAAAACTGCATTACCGTCTTTTTTGAAAGGCATTGTTACCGTATTTTCGACATTATCTATCACTCCCATCGCCGATATAAGAAGCGCAGGAGGTATGGAATACATTTTTCCGCCGATTGAATATTCATTGTGAAGACTGTCTTTTCCGGATATAAAAGGAATTCCAAAAGCTTTAGACATATCGTAACAAGCGTTTGCCGCGCGAACAAGACTGCCCAGAATTTCCGGTTTGTTCGGGTTACCCCAGCAAAAGTTATCAAGAACGGATATTTTGTCTATATTCCCGCCGACTGCCGCCGCATTTCTCAAAGCTTCTTCAATTGCGGAAGCCGCCATTTTATAAGTATTGATTTTTCCGTATTGGGGATTTAAACCGTTTGAAAGCACGACGCCTTTTTTTGTTCCCGAACAAACTGTGTACGGCCAAATTACCGCCGCGTCGCCCGGCCCGGAAACTTCTATACCGCCGCTTTGAAGCGGTTTTACGACGGTCTGCCCCTGTACTTCGTGGTCATACTGCCTTACGATCCATTCTTTTGAACATACGTTTAAATCCGCAAGAGCAGCTTTTAAAGATTTTAAAATTTCTGAAGCCGTCATTTTGACGGGCTTTTGTTTGTTTTCAGATTTTATGCCACAATAGGCGGGTCTTGTAGGTTTTGGAACTCCGTCATGAAGAAATTCCATGTCCATGTCTGCGACGATTTCATTTTTATAAGTGAGTTTTAATTTTTTATCGTTTGTAAATTCGCCGATAAAAACGGCTTCTACGTTTTCTTTTTCAAATATTTCCGTGATTTTCTTCTTATTTTCCGCAGGAACGGCAAAAACCATTCTTTCCTGCGCTTCGGAAATCCATATTTCCCACGGGCTAAGCCCTTCATATTTTAAAGGAACTTTTTCAAGCTGCACTTTTACGCCCGTTTTTTCTCCGAGTTCCCCTACGGCGCTTGAAAGCCCGCCGGCTCCGCAGTCCGTAACGGCTCTGTAAAGATTTAAATCTCTTGCTTTAAGAAGCGTATCTAAAACTTTCTTTTCTATTATCGGGTTTCCTATCTGCACAGCGCTTACGTCGGACTCTTTGTCAAGCCGCACGGAAGAAAAAGTCGCTCCGTGTATTCCGTCGCGTCCGGTTCTGCCGCCGACTGCCAAAACCAAATCGCCGGGTTTAACTTTTTTTTCGATTTTATCTTTAGGAATTATTCCCATCGTGCCGCAGTATACCAGAGGATTTGCCATATACCCTTCGTCAAAATAAACCGCGCCGTTAACTGTAGGAATTCCCATTCTGTTTCCGTAATCTCTCACGCCGGACACAACGCCTTTTGCTATTCTTTTCGGGTGATGCATTCCTTCCGGGACTTTCGAAGCTTTCGTATCCGGATTTCCGAAACAAAAAACATCGGTATTTGCCAGCGGTTTTGCGCCCAGTCCCACGCCCAGTATGTCTCTTATTACTCCGCCTATTCCCGTGGCTGCTCCCCCGTAAGGCTCCAATGCCGACGGGTGATTGTGCGTTTCAACTTTAAACGCAACTGCGTTTTTTGAATCGAAATCTATTATTCCTGCATTGTCTTTAAACACGGACAAGCACCACTTTTTATTGAGTTCAACTGTGGCTTTAAATATCGTTTCTTTAAGAAGATTCTTATAGATTCTTTTTGTTTTCCTGTTGTTTTTTTCTTCGGTATATTCGATAATTCCCGTAAGAGTTTTATGTTTGCAGTGTTCGCTCCATGTCTGGGCTACGGTTTCAAGTTCAATGTCCGTGGGATTTCTTTTAAGTTTTTTGAAATAGTTTTGAACGGTTTTCATCTCTTCCCGAGAAAGAGAAAGAACGTTTTTTCTGCTCAACTGCATAAGCTGTTTATCGGACAAATTTAAAATTTCAATAGTATTGCAGTTCATTTTATTTTATATTCCTGAATTAATGTATTTGCAAGCAGTTTTGCCGCTATTTTGTCCAGAACCGTATTTGAAATTTTTCCGTAAAGATAATATTTATGACCGGTTTTAACGGAAATATCATTATTTATTCCCAAATCTTTGACCGCTTTTATGACACTTTCCGACACTGTATCTGTTACGCCTTTTTTAAACCACACTTCGATGACAGACGCTTTTTCTTTTTTGGAAACTCCGTCTTTTGTCAGTCTATGCTTTTCGGTTATTTTATCGCTTAAAAGTTCCAAAGCTATAGTCTTTGCCTGCGCCGCGTCAATTTGCCCTTCGATTTTATAAAGCGGAGAATATTCAACTTTATTTACGTCTTTAAATCCGAGCTGCAAAATTTCCGCATGAACGTGTTCCCCGCGAACATTTTCAAACCCGGCCTTTGACAAAATTTCTATTTCATACATTATCTTTTCCTTTAAGCTGCCGTCTTAAAATTTCCTGCCGGTAAGTTTTTGATAAGCGTCTACATATTTTTCCATAGTTTTCCCGACTACTTCCGCCGGAAGTTCCGGCGCCGCAGAAGCCTTATCCCACTTAATGAGTTCAAGATAATCTCTTACATACTGTTTATCAAGGCTGTCCTGCGATTTTCCGACGCTGTATTTACCGACTTCCCAGAAACGCGAAGAATCGGGAGTAAAAATTTCGTCTATTAAAATTAATTTGTCGTCGTAAAAGCCAAATTCAAGTTTTGTATCGGCGAGAATTATCCCTTTAGACAAAGAATAATCGCTTACTTTTTTGTAGAGTTCTATTGAAAGTTTTTTAAGGCTGCCGGCGGCGTCCGCGCCGACTCTTTTAACGGTTTCTTCAAAAGATATGTTTTCGTCATGTTTGCCGCCTTCCTCTTTGCTTGAAGGCGTAAAAATCGGCTCCGGAAGTTTTGCGGACTCTTCAAGCCCGTCAGGAAGAGGTATTGAACAAACAGTTTTGGATTTTTGATACTCTTTCCAGCCCGAACCGGCAAGATAGCCTCTGACTATACATTCGATATCAACCCTGTTTGCCTTTTTTACTATCATTGACCTGTCGCGCAGATATTCGTACTGTTTAAGAGTGGTAGGAAAACTTTCAAAATCGCCGGTTATTATATGGTTAGGAACTATCCCCTGAACAAAATCAAACCAGAACATTGAAAGCTTGTGAAGCACTTTTCCTTTGCCCGGAATTAAAGTAGGTATAACATAATCAAAAGCGGAAATCCTGTCTGATGCCACAATTAAATAACTTTGTCCCAAATCATAAACATTTCTGACTTTTCCCTTATGAACCAAAGGAAGATTTATGTTTTCTTCATTGTTAGCCATCTGAAATTCCTTTTTAATTAAATTTGTGAAATTATATAAAATTCAGATTGATTTTTCAACAAAAAGTGGCGCTTGGCGCTTGCGGTGCTTGCGCACGGCATATTAGAAAGACAAGCGCTAATGACTAAAGACAAATCCTATCAGATACTATAAGTTTTCTGCTGAATCTGCCTTTATTTACAGTGTGACAAATTGGCACAAAATCCGTCCTTCTCTACTGCAAGACAAACTTAAATTATTTAAATCTTCTGGGGTGTCTTACGTCTTTGCCGTGTACCATAAATATGACGTCTTCAGATATATTTGTGGCATGGTCGCCTATTCTTTCTACGCTTCTTGCCACAAGGATCAAGTCGACAGCTCTTTGTATTGTGTCAGGATCGGAAGATTTTGTCATATATTCTTTTAAATCCGTAAAAACCATATCTTTTAAATCGTCAACTTCATCGTCTTTTTCTAAAACCGCTTTAGCAAGTATCACATCGCTTGTGTTAAATGATTTAATGCTGTCTTCAACCATCTGTTTTACAATGTCGGCCATTTTTGGAATATCTATAAGAGGTTTCAATTCCGGATATTTAATTAAATCAAGAGCCATTTCGCTTATGTTTACGGCTTCGTCGCCCATTCTTTCCAAATCGCTGTTTATTCTCATGGCTGAAGTTATAAATCTCAAGTCCGCACCGACGGGCTGGTTCAAAGCGATAAGTTTTAAACATTTATCGTCAATTACTATTTCCTGAATGTTTACCTCTTTTTCAAGGCCGAAAATCGTTTCGGAAAGTTTTGGGTCTCTTAAAACAAGCTGGTCTATAGTCGCTTTGATCATTTGACGCACCAAACCGGCCATGTCCACAAGCCGCGTTTGTAAATCGTTCATTTCCATATCAAAATGCCGCATATTTCCCCCCTTATCCGAATCTTCCGCTGACATAATCGTCCGTTTGCTTCATAGACGGATTAGTGAATATTTTTTCAGTTTTATCAAATTCTATAAGTTCGCCCAAAAGCATAAATGCCGTGTCTTGCGACACTCTGGCCGCCTGCTGCATATTATGCGTGACAATAACTATTGTATATTTGTCTTTAAGCTGTATCATAAGTTCTTCTATGCGCTGCGTTGACACGGGGTCAAGCGACGAGCAAGGCTCGTCAAGCAAAATTATCTGCGATTTTACGGCAATAACTCTGGCTATACAAAGTCTCTGCTGCTGTTCTAAAGTCATATCAAGAGCGGATTTTTTTAATTTGTCTTTTATATCGTCCCAAAGAAGCACCGCTCTTAAACTGTTTTCAACGGTTTCATCTATTTCGCTTTTTTTAGAAGCTATCCTGTTGACCCTCAGCCCAAACGCGACATTTTCATATATAGAAATCGGGAACGGATTAGGCCTCTGAAACACCATTCCTACATTTCTTCTCAATTTGTCTATATCTATTTTATCGCCGTAAATATTTTTGCTTCCTATAATAATTTTCCCCTCGGTACGCACGCCTTCAATGGTATCGTTGATCCTGTTAAGCGACCGCAGCAGCGTAGACTTCCCGCATCCGGAAGGCCCTATCATTGCGGTAATTCTTTTTTCTTCAATTTTCATGACGATATCTTTAAGCGCATGAAAATCAGTATAATAAAGATTAAATTTTTCTATCGTTATACCAGCCATTTACTCCCCGATCCTATTTTTATTTTCCTATGTCCCAAACATATAAGTCTTTGCAAACTAGCGCTTGCGTACGGCATATTAAACGGCAACAGCGGACAACTGATGCTGACGACAAACAGCAAAAAGACAAAATGGATCAACCCACTGAAGAGGTTGAAAAATATAGTTAAGTTAAGGTAAAAGATCTTTGAAGATAAAAAGCCTTACAAGCGTTATTAATAATAATTAATAACTTACGCATAACAGCGACAATAGCGAGCAGTTTTGCT
>JAISDI010000173.1 GCA_031264895.1 Endomicrobium sp.
ACTGTTGTCATCCCCGAATGTTATTAAATGCTGTAATTCCTTAGCAGTCTGCCCCAGCCGCAGCGCGACGAGTAGGAGCGCATGTCTTGCGGCGGGCGCGAGATGTGAGCGACCTATCCTTATTTTAATACGGGGGGGGGAACCATGTTGCCGTTTCGCCGTTTGTCGTAACAGACGTATGAAAATAATTGGACAATATTTAGTTTGTTTGCTATACCTCGTTATTCTTGGGTTTGATACTCCGTCAGTGCTTTGCGCAATACCCCGTCAGAGCCTTTGGCTAAATCCCCCGTCCGGAGACATTGTCTCCGTCCACCACCTTTAAAAAAAAGGAGGAATTTCTGATTTTTTGTAATCGGGAATCTTCGAGTCTAAAAAAAGATGAGTTTCCGATTTTCCACATTGGGAATTCCTGAAGTTTTAGAAAAGAGACAATGTTTAGCTGTTGTGCTATAGTACCTCATTGACATATAAAAAATAATGAGTATAATTTCATACATATACCCCCATATGTATAAGGAGAATTTATGCTCGTTTGGCTCAAAGAGAAAAATAAAAGGACGATTATTTTTTTAACGGCGTCGTTAATTTCTTTGTTTATAGGTTTTTTTAATATATTTTCTCTGCCGGTAAATCTTTCATGGATCGCCGTTTTGCTTTGCGGTCTGCCTATTATGAAAGGAGCGGCAGAAGGTTTAATAAAAGAGTTTGACGTTAAAGCCGACGTTTTGGTTTCGATTGCTTTGGCAGCTTCCGTATGTATAGGTGAAATTTTTGCGGCAGGCGAAATAGCTTTTATTATGGCTTTAGGGGCATATATCGAAGAGCGTACCGTTTCAAAATCAAGAGCAGGCATTGAAAGGCTTGTTAATCTTAAACCCTCAACCGCAAGAGTAGTTATTTCGCATAATGAAACGCGCATAATAGAAGCCAAAGACGTGAAAAAAGGCGTAATATTAAGAGTTTTGGCCGGCGAGACGATTCCCGTTGACGGTAAAATTGTCAAAGGAAGCACGTCCGTAGACCAATCTATTATGACGGGAGAATCGCTCCCTGTAGATAAAGAGGAAGGCGACGAAGTTTTAAGCGGAACGGTAAATATGTTCGGAAGTTTTGATATGATTGCTTTAAAAGTCGGAGAAGACGGTTCTTTGCAGCGCATGATACGTCTTGTAGAGTCTGCGGACGCAGGAAAAGCAAAAATCGTAAGGCTGGCGGATAAGTGGGCGACGCATATAGTTTTTATAGCGCTTATTTGCGCCGCTGCAACGTGGTTTGTAAGCGGAGAAATTATACGCGGCGTTACGATACTTGTGGTATTTTGTCCGTGCGCTTTGGTACTTGCAACGCCTACAGCAATAGTTGCCGCTATAGGAAACGCGGCAAAATGCGGAGCGCTTATAAAAGAAGGCGACGCTCTTGAAAAACTTGCAAAAGTAAACTGCATGGCTTTTGATAAAACCGGAACGCTGACAAAAGGAGTATTGACGGTAACAAAAATAGAAAGCGTAAATCCGGATATGAGCTCAGTAAATATTTTAAAAATTGCGGCTAAAGCCGAAGTTTTATCGGAACATCCGATAGGAAAAGCCGTAACTTCATACTATAAAAATATGACTGGAGAAGTTCCGGATGATCCGGATAAATTTCAAATGATGCCGGGATACGGAGTTTGCGCACAATCCGGAGGGGAACAAATATTTGCTGGAAATGAAAAGCTGTTGAAACGTAACGGTATAATTCTTAGCGAAGAAATTTTGAAAAAAATAACTGATATTAAAAAATGCGCCGGCACGGTAGTATATGTCGCTTCCGGCAAAGAACTTCTCGGATATATAGTTTTATCCGATATTTTAAGGGAAAACGCTGCGGACATTATAAAAGATATAAATGACTGCGGAATCGAAACGGTTCTTATTACCGGAGATAATTATTACAGCGCGGAAAACATATCGTCGTCTGCCGGAATCAAAAAATTTAAATCCGAATGCCTGCCCGAAGATAAAATCAACGAAATAAATTTAAATAAAAAAAATAACGGATATGTTTGTATGATAGGCGACGGAATAAACGACGCTCCGGCATTAAAAGCGGCGGACGTGGGAATTTCTATGGGCGATATTGGAAGCGATATAGCGATAGGTTCTTCGGACATAGTTTTGACCGGAGACAACATCAAAGAAATACCCCGCCTTTTAAAACTTGCAAAAAAAACAATGCGTACAATTAAAATCAATCTTACGGCTTCGATGGTTCTAAATTTTGTGTCGATCGCCCTTGCCATGGCCGGAATTCTTACGCCGGTTTTAGGCGCATTGGTACACAATGCCGGCTCGGTCGCCGTAATATTAAATTCATCCTTACTTCTAAAATGGAGTCCTAGCAGGCGGCAGACTATAAAGACCCTGTTCCTTTAAGCAAGATATTCCATTAGAGGTTTCTAAAAATCATTTTTTTCCTTTGTCGTCATCCCCGAGTGTCTTTGTCGGGGATTCACTTTCGTCGTAAAACAAAAACATCTTTCAGTAAAAATGCCCGATTACGAACTTCGGGCATGACGAACAGTATTTTAGAAATGCCTATTTGTTACCTTTCATTCTTATGCTTTTTTGACCTTTTTATTTTGCATAACTCATTGTGTTTTCAATCTATTATTCTTCATTATTTCTAATGGTTTCCATTAGACAACTTTAGCTCTTGGGATTAAGTTGTTTTGCTATATCATAAGAAAATCAAAGAGATGAAAGCATTATATGCAAAAAAACAGGCGCAGTCATTTATGATCGCGCCTGTTTTTTATGCTCTGAATTATACGCCGATTATTCTATACGGGTATAAGTACTTGCTCCTATAAGCATAGAATTTCCTGAATCCAAATATGAAACAGATACGTTCACCCCTTTTGTATCGGCCAAATGTTTATTAAACAAAAAATGTATCCGATGTTTTAAATTTGCATTTTACGTCTTTGCCGTTGAAGGCTATTGCTAGCAGAATAACTTTTTTCTCCAAATACGCTTCATAATATTTTTTGTCGTCTATCTGTTTCAATGCGCTTTCCAGCATTTCTTCGAGGGCTTTTTCCGTACTGTATTTTATTTCGGTTATGACCGCATAATCGTTTTGTTTTAAAACGGCGTCTATTCTTCCTCTGTTCGTGCTTATTTCGCCTTGTATGTCAAATCCCAATGTTTTAAGCCATATCAAAAATATCGAATGATAATATTTTTCGCTTTCGGTTATCAGCTGGTATGGTATGTGCGCAAGTAAAGCCGTTAAATTATCTTCCAGTCCTTTTGAATCTGCGTTTTGAAATTTAACTGAAAGTTCTTTAAACAATTCCGGCATGGATTCCTGCGGATATGCCGTATAATTGCTTAACAGGCACTGCAAAAATGAATCTTTTACTTCTCTGTCAGGAAAATTAAGCGTATATTCAACGCCTTCTATGCTTGATTTTATACTTTTTACCGTTAAATACCCAGTCTGAAATAACAGCGGTATTTCATTGAGATTATCCGGATTATAACTTTCAAAAGAACTGTCTGAAGCCGTCAGTTCTCCGAGAAAGTTTTGCGGTCTGTTGTGTTGGCGTATTAAATCTAAAAGAAATGTCGGTGTGCCTGTCCTAAACCAATAATTGGCAAATCGTTTTTTGTCAAAAAGCATAAGCGTTGAAAACGGGTTATAAACCGATATTTTTCCGTCCCAAGAATAGCCGTTATACCAATCTTTTATCGCGGCGACACTTTCTTTGTATGTTAAGTTTAATTTTTGTGAAAGCGCGGTTATGTAATCTTTGAAATGTTCTTCTAATTCCTCTTGCGTGTATCCGCAAATAGTAGAATATCTTTCGTCAACGGTTATATCGTTGATACTGTTCAATGCGGAAAAAACCGAAAGACCCGAAAATTTTGATACGCCCGTAAGAAAAACAAATTTTAAATGTTCGTCTGTTGCTTTTATTACCTGATAAAAATCGTGAAGAATTCTTTTATTTGCCGCCATGACTTCTTTGTTTGAAAGATTATCGGTTACGGGTTTATCGTATTCGTCAATCAAGATGACAACTTGAGAGCCATAAGCTTTATGAAGTTTTTTTATCAGTTCGGCAAACTTCATCGGAATAAGTCCGTCTGCATTCCGTTCAAGAGAAATGCCAGCGTTGTTTGCGGCAGTGTCTAAAAATTTTTCAATAGACGCATTTAATTCTTGTCCGGAAGAGTATTTAAGTTCTGCAAAATCCAAGCGAATTACCGGATATTTTTCTTCCCAGTTCCACTTATCGTAAATATATAATCCTTCAAAAAGATTTTTATTCCCATTAAATAATTCTTCGAAAGTACTTATCAATAATGATTTTCCAAACCTGCGCGGACGGGAAAGAAAGAACACATTACCGTTTTTTACAAGCTCATAAACATATTTTGTCTTGTCAACGTAAATTTTATTCTCTTTTATCAATTTTGAAAAAGATTGAATACCTATTGGCAAACTTTTCATTTTTCCCTCTGCTGCGACATGTCGCTCTATTTCTTTTTGCGCCGGCGACGGTTATCTTTCTATCTTTATTTTTACGGTTTTGGATTTTACTATGGATTTTGTGGCGTCTATTTGTTTTAGGGCTTTTTCCAAGTTTTCGCGGTTCGTTATGTGCGTAGTGATTATTATTTGCGTTATGCAGTTGCCGTCTTCTTCCATATCCGGCTGGGAAAGGCTTGCTATCGATACTCTGTATTTGCCCAGTATACCGGAAATTTTTGCCAGTACGCCGGGTTTGTCTATCACGTTGAAACGCAGATAGTAAGAGGCTTTGCTTTTTCCTGCTGGGAGAATTTTTATTTTTGTTTTTTTATCGTAA
>JAISDI010000197.1 GCA_031264895.1 Endomicrobium sp.
GCAAACACTTCGTACAGTCTCGTTTCAACTTTTGGGTTTAGGACTTTTCTCAAAATCACAAAAGGCGGAAAAACCGTAAATTATGAAGCTTTCAAAGTAAATCCCTGTTATGACGTCAAACAGACCATGTATATAACTTCATGCGATATGGCCATAGAAGAAATAAACGAAACTTTGGGAATTAAAATTACCGTCAGATATGCTACGCTTGCCAATGAGCCGATTGCCGCTATGGTAAGAGCCGTTTCGGTTGAAAATATTTCAAAATCAACTCTTGATATTGAAATTGCCGACGGAATTCCTAAAGTCATTCCTTATTATATGAACACTTATGCCCAGAAATTTATGAGTAATACCATTCAGGCTTGGACTACAGTTGATAATTTTGATAAAACCGGAACTCCTTTTTTTCGTTTGAAAGTTGACACGGCAGACAGCGCAGAAGTAGTCGAAATTACCGAAGGCAACTTTTATTTCGGATATGCGGCAAATGAAAAATCAGTTAAGAAAACGGACATTATAATCGATCCGGACGTTCTTTTTGGAAATGATTTAAGTTTTGAATATCCGCAAAATTTTTTCTCTTATGAAAAAAGTTTCAAATATCCGAAAAGCCAGTTTGCAGACAATAAATATCCGTGCGCTTTCAGCTGTTTTTCGACAAAACTTGCTCCTAAGAAAAATTTTACCGTTTACTCGATGGCAGGGCATATAGACAGTATAAATTCTTTAAATTCTTTTACAAGGAAAGCTGCGTCCGCAAAATATTTTGAAAATAAAATCGCCGAAAATAAAAAGCTTATCTCATCAATAACAAACAATGTCGCGACAAAATCTTCTATGGTAAACTTCGACAATTACTGCAAACAGATGTATCTTGACAATGTTTTAAGAGGCGGTTATCCGATAACTTTTGAAGACGGCGGCAAAAAAACGTCTTATTACGTTTATTCGAGAAAACACGGCGATTTGGAAAGAGATTATAATGAATTTCAGGTTTCCCCGAACTATTATTCTCAGGGGAACGGCAATTTCAGGGATATAAATCAAAACAGAAGAAAAGATATTTTTTTCAATCCGGAAATATGTTCAAACGCTTTAAAGTATTTTTATAATCTTATCCAAATAGACGGCAACAATCCGCTAATTGTCAAGGGCGCGTATTTTGCGATCGACGTAAAAAAACCTTATTATAAAGACATTGAAGCGCAGATTGTTAACAATCCCGACATAGCCAAACTTGAAAATTTTTTCAAGAAAGGTTTTGAACCCGGTCAGCTTGCAATGTTTTTGGCTAAAGAAAAAATAAAAATGGAAATAAGCGCGGAAAACTTTATCTCAAAATGCGTAACATCCGCTTTGGAAGTAAACGACGCCGAACACGGAGAAGGTTTCTGGACGGATCACTGGACATACAATCAGGATCTGCTGGACAATTTCCTTGCAATCTACCCTGAAAAAGAAAGCGAACTTATTTTTAAAGACAAATCATTTATCTATTATGATTGCGACCATTATGTAGTTCCCAGAGACAAAAAGCACGTTTTTGCCGGAGGAGAAATCAGAAGATACGGCGCGGTTGTAAAAAACAAAGAAAAGGAAATTTTAATAAAATCCAGAAAAATAAATCCCAATGCTTTAAGAACCGAAAACGGCAAGGGGGAAGTGTACAAAAATACGCTTGCGTCTAAATTTTTGACCATAATTGCCATAAAAGCGGCCTCTCTTGACCCCGACGGAATAGGTATAGAGATGGAATCCGACAAGCCGGGCTGGTACGATTCTTTAAACGGTTTGCCCGGACTTTTCGGCTCTTCGACAAATGAAACTTTTGAACTTAAAAGATTCGTTTCGTATTTTAAGGGCGTATTAAAAAATAATCTCTCGGAAAAAATTTCGATACCTTCGGAAACAGCAGCTTTGTTGTCCGGTCTTTCAAAATTGTTAAAAGTAAAAATGACGCCTTTTAATTTCTGGGATAAAGCGGCTGCTCTTAAAGAGGAGTACAGAAAAAGCGTTATCATGGGGATAAAAGGAGACGAAAAAACTTTTTCCGCTTTGGAAATAATTTCTTTCCTTGAAAACGTATCTAAAAAAATAAATGAAGGTTTGAGAAAAGCTTATGACTCAAAAACCGGCCTTTATAATACTTATTTCCGTTATGAAGCTTTAAAATACGATATTATAGATTCAAAAAATGTCAAAGGGTTTCCTTGCGTCAGAGTTAGTTCGTTTAAACGTATAGCGCTTCCGCTGTTTTTGGAAGGCGAAGTGCATTATATGAGAACGGAAACGGATAGAGAAAAGCTATTAAAACATGTTCAAAATGTAAGAAACAGCGATATTTATGACAAGAAACTTAAAATGTTTAAAGTCAACGAAAGCCTGCAGCCTGAAAGCCTTGAAATCGGGAGAACCAGAGTATTTAACAGAGGCTGGCTTGAAAATGAGTCCGTATTTTTGCATATGGCGTATAAATATCTTCTTGAAATATTAAAAGCGGGTCTTTATGACGAATTTTTTCAAGAGATAAAAACGGGTCTTGTATGTTTTACCGACCCAAAAGTATATAAGAGAAACATTCTTGAAAATTCATCTTTTATTTGTTCAAGCGTTTTTCCCGATGCCAAAAATCACGGCAGGGGCTTTGTCGCAAGGCTGAGCGGTTCGACGGTGGAATTTATCGATATGTGGATAAGAATGACAATAGGCGCGAAACCGTTCAGATACGAAAACGGAGAACTGAAGTTTGAACTTGCTCCGGCGCTCCATTCGAGTTTTTTTGATAAAGACGGATTGTTTTCTTTTAAATTGTTCTCAAAAACAGACGTAACGTACGTCAACCCTTCAAGAAAAAACACTTATTCTAAGGGAGCGTCAATAAATAAAATGGAAATATTGTGGAAAGACGGTAAGAAACTCATTATCGACGGTCAAACGCTGTCCGGAAATGACGCCGTAAAGATAAGAAACGTTGAGGCAAAATCGATAAAAGTATTTTTTGAAAAATAAAGACCGTCTAATGAAAAAGACGGCGTATATGCGAGGCAGCAATGAAAATAAATGTAGTTTTACTTTTGGCCGTTTTTTGCGCATCTTTTTGTTTTGCGCAATCCTCATCAAAAAATTTGTCGGCGGTTCTTGACGCGGCTGATAAATACAATCAGTCTATGACCTACGAAAAAATCAAACCTTTCCCCATTTACGACGCAGGTTCGCAGGAATGGGCAGATTATGAAAAATACGGCGAATTTAAAAATTTGGGAACAAAAGATTACCAATATATAGTAAAAAATTCAACAGGTCTTGCAGCGGCTTCGGGAGAAGGTATTTATCCGAACACGCAAAGCGTTTTAAAATCTCCGGATTATAATCCTAAAAAGCTGAAAGGCAAAACCTCAAAATACGTTAATAATGACGAATTTCAGAGAAATTTTTACAAATGGGCTTCCGTTACCGATGAAGACCCCGGCATAAAACTTTATACGACCGGCTTAATTTTAGAAAATTCAGGAAATTACAAACATGCCGTAAAAGCTTATTATGCCTGTCTTGTTTTCTTTCCGAAAACAGTAGGATATACGCAATGGCAAACTCCTTGGTACATTGCTCCGGTATGCGCGGCAAAAATTAAATATCTTACGAGAGAATATCCTGAAATCGGCGTAAGGCTTATAGGTGAAGATATTATTATTGAAAATACTTTTGACAATGATACAAGCAATGACGTTTTCATTATAAATCCGGGTAAGCTCATTGCGGCGGAAGCTGAAGATTTTAAAAGAGTAACAATGGATTTGATGCCAAAAGCAAATATTAAAACCGTTGCGGGAAAAGGAAAAGTAAAACTTATACGATATAGCAATAATCATTTCCAACTTATCGTTGACGATAAGCCTTATATCCTGCGCGGCATTACTTATTCTCCGAGCAGGGTGGGTTTGTCTCCTGATTTCGGGACGCTGGACAATATGAGAGACTGGTCTTTTGACGATTACAATAATAACAGAAAAATAGACGGCCCTTACGATACCGTTTTAGACGCAAATAGAAACAATAAAAAAGATTCCGACGAAAGAACCGTCGGAGATTTTGCTTTAATGAAAGAGATGGGGATAAACACTTTAAGAATTTATCATTATGCCGATTTAAACAAAGAGCTGCTTAAAGACGGTTATCAATCTTACGGATTCATGTATCTCATCGGCAATCTTATAGGCATGTACGGGAAAGATTCCGGCGCAGGCTGGTTTGACGGCACGGATTATACGGACAAAGAGCAGAGAGAAAACATGTTTGAAAGCGTAAGACAGATGGTGAAAGAATACAGAGATGAACCGTATGTGCTTATGTGGGTTTTGGGAAATGAAAACAATTACGGTACGGTAGGCTCTCAGGAGACAGGAGAGGTTGGTTCGAGCAATCTTGCTCCAAAACATCCCGACGCATACTACAGTTTCGTAAACGAATGCGCAAAAATCATAAAGTCGCTGGATCCAAAAAAGCGTCCGGTAGTTATTTGTAACGGAGACGCATTTATGCTTGATTATTGCGCAAAGAATGCTCCGGAAATTGACGTTTACGGCGCAAACGTGTACAGAGGCAATTATGGTTTCGGACAAATATGGCAGGATATCGCAAGAGTTTACAATAAACCGGTACTGATAACCGAATACGGTTGTCCCGCGTATGCAAAAGGGTGGAACGAAGCCAAAATAGAACAAGGCCAAGCCGATTATCACAGAGCATGCTGGAACAGTATTGAAGATAATATCGCCGGCGTTAAAGGCGGCGCGGGCAATGCTTTAGGCGGAGTGATTTTTGAATGGGTCGACGAATGGTGGAAAGGCGGCGCGTCGACGGATCCATGGTATCATGACGTAGATTCGCAGTGGGCAGGTCCTTTTTTAGACGGACGCGCGTATGAAGAATGGTTCGGCCTATGCAGTTTAGGCAACGGAGCAAACAGCACATTTAAAAGACAGCTCAGAAAATCATATTTCATGTACAGAGAGCTATGGAAGGACTTGCGTCCGGCAAATTAGAAAGGCAGCGTTCCTTTAGTCTTTGTCGTGGTCGTAAAATTCCCCTTCTGTGAACTATACTTGACCCACAATTTTGTGAATAATATAGTATTATTTTGGAAAGCACAAAAATGGGGGGTAGAAATGGAAGAAAGATAC
>JAISDI010000029.1 GCA_031264895.1 Endomicrobium sp.
AAAATATTCTATTTTTACGGCGTCTTTTGCGGTCGTAACTATGTATGCGTCTGCTATTTTGTCAAAAATAGAATTTATTGTTTTAGCGTCGTATTTTTTATGGTCGCGCAAGATAAAGCTGTCTTTAATTTTGATTCCGGACTTTTCAACGGAATTTTTAAATCCTTCGGCAAAGCCTATGCCGCTTAAAGCGTAAACGTCTTTTCCTTTGAATTTATCTGTATCAAAGCTGTCTATGAGATTTATTTGTTTATATTCATATCCGCCGTAATAAGTTATTAAAGAATCTTTTCCGGAAATTTCATAAATTTTTTTTTGAAGCTTTTCAAGAGATCCGGCAGATACCATATCGGAATTTGTGATGACTGTCAGATCCGCCCTTTTTAAAGCTTCCGGAGCCTCTCTCAAAATGCCGGCAGGAATGATCATTTCGTTGCCAAAAGGGTCTGCCGCATTTATGCAGACAATGTCCAAATTCCTCTTAATTTTCCAATGTTGAAAACCGTCGTCTAAAATAAAAACGTCGGGCTTTATTTCTTTTTCAAATTTTAATGCATTATCATATCTGTCCGCGCCGACGATGACGCAGGCTTTCGGAACGCTTCTTGCCGTTAAAAGCGGCTCATCGCCGCTGTCTGCCGGAGTTGCGTCTTTTGCGCCGTTTTTTAAAAGCAGCGTTTCTTTATTTTCGCGCCCGTAACCGCGCGTTAAAACTGCCGGAGTTAAATTTTTCTCCGCTAAAAATTTCAGCAGTTCTATAACTATAGGCGTTTTGCCGCTGCCGCCCCACGTAATATTGCCCACGCTTATGACGGGTTTATTAAGAGCTTTTGATTTTGTAATGCGGCGGTCGAGTTTAGATAAAGCCGCATATAAAACGGAAAACGGATATAAAAGTTTATTCACTTTTTTTATTTTCCAATTCCCAAAGTTTTATATATTTCATCAATGTGTAAAAGCACGAATACGACAAAGCAAGAATAAAACCCGCTAAACCGTCCAAAAAACCTCTCCTGAAAACATACATTTTTAAAAACATCGAGCAAGGATTGACCATAAGATTTAAAACGCTGAACTTTTTGCCGGCTTTAAACATTTCTTCTGCCCGCAAATCCGTATAATAATCCGATTTTGCAATAAACTGTTTTATGCTGTCATACGGATAATGCAGTATGTCGCCTTTAAAATATTTTTTTTTACCTTTATAGTCTATATCCTCATGAACAAGCTGGTTTTTGTATTTTGCTTCGTTTTTATTAAACAAAACCGGATGCCTGTAATCCGGATACCAGCCTGAATGCAATATCCATCTGTTTATAAACCTGCTTTTTCTGGGAGCCAGAAAAACCGCGCATTCGGGCGAATTTTGAAGCTGTTTTTCTATCTCGGCTTTAAGTTCGGGAGATATTCTTTCGTCTGAATCCAAACAAATGACCCACTCGTATGAACACTGTTCTAAAGCAAAATTTCTCTGCGCGCCAAAACCTTCAAGCTTACGCTGAAATATTTTACAGCCGGCCTCTTTTGCTATTTCAAGCGTGGCGTCGCCGCTAAAAGAGTCGACTATAACAATTTCGTCAGCCCATTTTACGCTTTCTATACATTCTTTGATATGTTTTTCAGAATTTTTTGTGAGAATATATGCCGAAACTTTTCTCATTTTTTATCCGCCGTTATTTTTTTGTAAACTTCAATAGCGCCTTTGACCATATTGTCTATGCTAAATTTTGACTTCACAAACTCTCTGCCCGCCGCGCCAAAACGTTTTGCCTTTTGCGCGTCGTTAATAAACTTTTTGATCGCCTCCGCAGTTTGCGCCGAATCAGACGGTTTTATCAGTATTCCGGTTTTACCGTCAATAAAAGTTTCCGGTATGCCGCCGATATTTGTGCCGATAACGGGTTTTCCCAAAGCCTGAGCCTCGATAAGAACGTTTCCTATGCCTTCGGTGTCCCACGATAAAAGACAAAAAATATCCATTGCCAAAATAAATTTCGGCGCTTGTTCCCGGTAACCCGTAAAATAAACTATATCGTCGACTCCGAGATTTTTTGCATATTCTTTTTGTTTGTCGATCCCCACGCCGCCTCCGACAATCAAATATCTTAAATCCGGATAATCTTTCTTTAGCATTTTTGCAGCTTCGATAAGATAAATCTGTCCTTTGCCTTTAAAGTCCACTATCGCGCCGACAGTTCCGACGACCTTTTTTCCTTTCAAATTATACTGTTCAACAATATCGCCGTAATCGTCATTTATATTAAATTTTTCAAAGTTAATGCCGTTATAAACCACGTTAACTTTTTCGGCGGGAACTTTTTCATATTTTATAAGCCCGTCTGCAACGGCTTTTGAAACCGTAATAACGGCATCGGCAAACCTGTAATGCATCCTGCTGTAAAATCCGTGTCTGGTGTCCTGTCTTCTGTGGAATACTATTTTTACAGATGGACAAAACATTCCGGCAATTAAAGACTGCCAGTAAAGTTTTCCCTGATGCACATGCACTATATCTATTTTATATTTCTTAATTATTTTAATAAGCCTGAAAATTCCGACTGGGTCAAAAGAACCGCCCGCCTTAAAATTGACCGTCTGCAAATTTTTTTCCAGCGACTGTTCAAACATATAAGAGCCTTTTGTAACGCCCATTATGTTTTCTACAATGCCTGATTTTTGAAGGTTGTCGGCGAGAAAAAGCGTCTTTTTTTCCGCTCCGCCTATGGTTTTGGAAGAAAAAATATGAAGAACTCTGTATTTCATCTGAAAATCTTTTTGCCGAGAGAAATATATTCTTTTATAGTCGCTTTAAAAAACGTTTCGGCATACTGCGTTCCCGGAGCTTTTATTTCTGCCCAATATTGATTAAGACCTTGGGCTATTTTGACGTAATTTCTTGAAACTGTCTGCGTTTTATAACATTCTATCGCCGCTTTTTTATCTTCCCATACGCTGCTGATATCTACAAAACAGTTCGGATTTAATGGCGACCAAACGGCGTAAGCGTATACCATAATATTCATGTCTATTTTGTTTTTTATTTTTATCAGAGATTTGGAAACTGCGCGGTGGTCGGGATGATTGTCAAACCAAAAAGGGAGAAAAATTATTTCCGGAGACGTTTTTTTAAGCAGCATAGCCATATTTTCTTCAAAAGCCTTATTGCCGTCGAGAGACCTGATCGGGAACTGCAAAAAATGATTTCTTTTTGATCCCAGCGCTAAAGCGGCCTGTTCTGACTCCTGCATTCTTTTTGCGCTGTCAAAAGTACAAAAAGCGATCTCGGCTTTTTTGCCCGACCTTGTATGCTTTATAACCGTTCCGGCGCAGCCTATGGCTTCATCGTCCTGATGAGGCGCAATGACCAAAACATTATCGCCCGGCAGAGCTTCTTCTTTAGGTATGGAATAATTTATAAAAGGCTGGACATACTCAAACAGTCTGAAAAGATGCCTATATCTCAAATACTTCATTTTCATCTCCGTTTTATGACGCATATATTTTGACTAATTCTACAATATTTTTGTAACGGATAAAAGAGAGAAAACGGCAGATAGAAGACAAAACGATGGATAATTTATCATAAATGCTATAATACTTAAAATAGGCTTTAAGAATTTAATGGGAGACTTCTATGATAAAAAATCGATCTCAAATAGAATACGATATAAAAGATACAATATCAAAATTTAAACTTACGCCGTATTCTAAAGTAAAAAAAAACCTTGACACCGTATCGCGCAAAACACGAAAAGCATTAGGCGTTTCTATGAAAACAATCAAAAAAGTAAATGGATAAACCCAGATATTCCATTAGAGCTTTCTAAAAACCATATTTCTTCCTTTGTCATCAATCTCCGAGTGTTATTAAATGCTGTAATTCCTTAGCAGCCTGCCCTATAAGGTCGTAATACGGGGGGATTGATCCACGTTCGTCGTAAAACAAAAACTTCTTTAGTAAAAATGGATGCCCCCCCGTATTAAGACCTCACGGGGCAGGCTTCAAAAGAATTACAGCATTTCCGAAAATTTCGGGCATGACGACAAAAATGATTTCACTCATTTGTCATTCCCGAAGGTTTTTATCGGGAATCCATTTTGTCTTTTTGCTTTTTGCCGCCATCACAACATTTAAGCTATTTGTCTATTCAACATGGATACCCAATTACAAATTTCGAGCATGACGAACAGTATTTTATAAATATCCATTTGTTACCTTTCATTCCTATGCTTTTTTTTGACCTTTTGTATTTCGCATAATTCATTGTTCATTGTATCTTCAATCTATTATTCTTAGCGCTAATGTAATATCTGGGTTTAGTCTTTATTGTCAATATCGTAAATAAAAAATATTGTGGAAAATTTGTAAAATTTTATTGACAATTCTTGTAGTTCTTAAATATTAAAACTATAATTGTTTTATATACGATATATATATTTTAAATTTAAAGGTGTCTAAGGTGAGCGGAATAAACAAAAAGACAATATCTCTATTTACTGCAATAGCATTTCTTTTTTCCGTTGTAGCCGGCGATTTACATGCTGCGACGGTAGGTCTTTCCGCTACACATACCGGTAATATATCCGCCTCTAATTTTCAAGACATATTCCAATCTAAAATATTGATTCCTCACAGTTACGGTAAAATTACAAGCATATCGGATATGCAAAGCGATACCGTCGTGATCAATATCCAAGATTTGCATTCGCACGGCGATACCCAAAGAAATATAGCCAAAATAATCGAAGTTATCGATAACGGCTATAACTTAAGCGGCGTTTACGTGGAAGGCGGAATTGGCAATATAGATGTAAGTTGGATCAAACAGATAGAAAATAAAGAACTGCGCAATAAACTGATAAATAATTTGGTCGACGAAGGCGATTTGACCGCCGGCGAATATTATTATATGACGCAGGATAAGGAAGGCGCGTTAAAGGGAATAGAAGACGCAAATTTGCATAGAGATAACATTGTAAGGCTTGCCAATATCGAGTCAAAAAAAGAGCAGTATGAAAAAATCGCCAAAGAGATAAGTCAAAACATAGAAATATTAAACAAAATATATACAAATCACAGAAACGTAAGATTTAATAAAACTCTTGACGAATACTCAGAAGGAAAAATCAGCGACGCTAAATTATACACGGTAATAAGCAAGTATGTAAAAGCTATCAACGAAAACCCCGAGAGATATAACAACTTAACAAAAATAAGAATGGCGGATTATCCGAATATTAAGTTTTACATGGATATGAACGAATTCTCTTCCAAGACGAATATGGATAAGGTGTCGCAGGAATTGCAGATTTTGTTAGAGTTGATGAAAGAATATCTTCCGTATAACGCTTACCGCCATCTGCAAGAATATACGGAAAATTTTAGAAATACGGAAAAACTGATAGAAGTAATAGGAAGTTTCGCCGAGAAAGCGGAAATAGATTTATCGGCAAAATTTCGTAATTTATATACGTTGATCGAGATAAACGAAGCGGTAAACAGATTAAACCCCATAGAGCTGATATCCGAGCAGCGTCATTTGATCGAACGCATAAAAATGGCTTTGTCATACAATGATACGGAAGCGGAAATAACGTATATATCGGATTTTAAAGGTTACTTTAAGGATTATATCACTGCGTCATTACCGAAAGAAGATTGGGAATATGTAAAAGGAAGATTAGATAAATTTATATCCATATACGAAAAATATTCAGGTTCAACACACTTAAATGAAATAAAAGATGATTTTCACGAATTGATCAAATACTATGAAATAAATACAAAAAGGGATCACATATTTACGACAAACCTTGACATCACGCATACCCCCCCCCGTACCAACTCCGTTGAAATTTCGCCCGAAGCCAGACCCATAACGGAAATATTAAGCAATGCCGGCGCAGTAAAAATAATGATAACCGGAGGTTATCACAGTAAAGGTTTGCAGGAGTTATTGGCGGAAAAGGGATTATCTGCGATAGTTATAACCCCAGCCGTAACAAGCGATATAAACGCAGCGAATGCAAAATATAGCAGTATGCTAAAAAAGCAAGGAAAAGTATTTTCCGAATCGTTGGCGTGCTTAATAGCGTCCAGCAGTACGCCTTTAGAGCAGAAGGCGTTATTTATTGAAGCCGGCGCAAGAATGTTTGGAATAAACTCGCCGGAATTCGCTCAGATAACAAAAGCATTAAAAGAAACGGGTGCGGACATTGTAATACAAGAAGATAAAATAACGGTAACCCAATCTGGCGAAACCGCAGATATTGTATTGACCGGAAAAGCGGCAATACCGCTTAAAGATATGACGGAAAGCATAAAAGAAATCCTTAATTCATCAGTCAAACCTCTAACAAATCTTTTCAACACAAAAAATCCTTTACAAAACATAACGGACATAGAATATGAAATTTTAAAGACCATATCGTTGACCTTATTTAAATCCGGCATTTATTTTTCAAAAGACACGACTAAAGAAGTACAGCAAGCCGGATATTTAAGTAAAGATTTAGACGGAGTAAAATATGATGTATATAAATATTTTCCTTCTGTAATACAGAATCTTTTACTGCAAAAAGAACTTTCAAAAAGCGGAGCGATACGCCAAAAAAACGAAGCGATGGTAAAAAAAGATGATAAAAGTGACGATGTTATTACAGGTGAAGCGCGTTTGTTGAACAATTTACCGCAGGAAGAAACTGACGCTATTGAACCTCAAAAATTTATCAGCAAGCTTAAAAACAATGAGATTCAAGACGGTGAATTGAAAAATACAATCAATGAAATATTTGGGAATCTCGTAAATCAAATGCCAATTGCACAAGACTATAAACTGATAATAACCAATGATTTAGAAGTAAATGCTTTTTATATAAAAGGGACAAAAATCGTAGTTTTGAATTATGGGTATTTGCTTAAAATGAAAGAATGGCTTGCGGAAAAAGGCGAAGTTTTGACTCATGACCATGTTGCCGCTGTTTTAGCTCACGAATTGACTCATTCGCTGCAACAATTTAATGATTATTCCGATAAAGATGAAGAAGACATAACCGATCTTGCTAAAAGAGAAACGCTTAAAATAGGCGAAAGCCACAAATATGAAATGAACGCAGATTTAAACGGGTTAAGATTAGCGGATAATGCGGGATATAATCCTCACGCGACGAAAGCATTTTTTAAATATATATTGGAAACGGCAAATTACAATATATCGTTGTCTCAATCGCATCCGGACAGCGGAGACAGACTTATGCTTGCAGAACAGTTTATTTTAAATGGGACATTTAAGCATGCCGATTCAGATAAGGTTTTTACAGGTAATTTAAACACGGCGGTAGAACAAGAAGTATTTTACCGTTTTGTAACAAGCATAAAATCTTTAGATGAACTGATTGACAGAAAAGATATTGTCGCGGTACTAAATTATATGCGGAAATTAAAGTTAGACGATAAATTTACTCCGCAGCAGTGGGACGAGTTCTATAATAAATATCTTGACCATAACTTTAAAACCCTTAATGCAAGCCAAAAAGAACTTTTAAAATTTGCTCTGATTGAAAGTCCGTCGGAAGAATATAATAAAATAAAAGATAGCGGCGATATCGACAAACATAAGTCGTTAGCGTATGCCGTTATAGAACGGGAAAAAGATTTTTATAGCAGTCTTAAAAAACTATCCAATACACAACTGCTTGAAACGTATAAAATTTACGAACAAATGGACGCTTTACACCGGTTAAATAAACAAGAAAATTTTGCATTTATAGTTTATATCGGAGAATTGTCAAGCGTTAACGGGTTAAAAGCCGAATATCCGGATTCAATAGATATTTTCGGCGACGATATTTTTGATTTGTTTAATAATAATTTCATATTTCGCTCTTTAAAAGAAAAAAGACAAGCCGTGGTAGAAGATATAATGAGAAAATACCATAATGGGCAAAAACCGGTTTTTGAAAAAGCCGCAGAATTGGTATTGGATCATATCTCGCATAATAGTTTTATAATGAAAGCTCAAGTTTTTGGCGAAGACAATAGGCTGCTATTCTTGGCAAACCTTTCCGAGTTCATATATAAATCAAAGTATACGTTAAATGAAAAATTACATTTGCTTGAAACTGCGGCATTGGCCGTAAGTAAACACGGTTTTGGCAGTGAAGAATATTCTGAGATGCTGAAAAAATTTTCAGATGTTATGAATAAATTATCTCAGGAAATATTAAAAAATAGTTTTTCTTTTGATACTTTTTTTGAATTTTATAAGTCGGCAATGAATATGGAAATGTATTTGGACGGCAAAAGAGTCAAAACGCGGATGCTTGAGCATTCAATTACTTCTTTCGTAACTTCCCGATTGTTTGACATATTAGAGTCCGGTTTGCAGGATAAAGATATTAAAACGTTTTTAGATAGTTTCGGCAGTATGTTTCCTTATCTTACGAAAACCGATATAACTTCAGATTTCATTTTAGCTTTTATTATTGCTTCCTGCGATAAAGAAAACGTTGAAACCATAATTGCTGAAATTCA